>WTJZ01000118.1 GCA_011524615.1 Akkermansiaceae bacterium
GTCACCCATGATGATCTTGAATGCTGCCGTTACTTGTTCTTCTGTAGCACCGCCCCCTACGTCGAGGAAGTTTGCTGGCTCACCACCTGAGAACTTAATGATGTCCATGGTCGCCATCGCGAGACCTGCGCCGTTCACGAGACATGCGATCGATCCGTCGAGGCCGATGTAGTTGAGGTCGAACTTAGACGCCTCAACCTCACGTGGGTCCTCCTCTGAGAGGTCACGGTATGCCACGATGTTCGGGTGACGGTAGAGAGCATTGTCATCGAACCCAAACTTAGCATCGAGACACATGAGTTGTCCGTCTGTGGTCACAACCATAGGGTTGATCTCTACCATGGAACAGTCACATGAGATGAAGAGCTTGTAGAGTGCTGAGATCAGCTTGCTGAACTGCTTGCCTTGATCCTTATCAAACTTAAGGCCCTTGATGAGCTTACGCACATTGTAGCCCTGGAGACCTAGTGTTGGGTGAACGAACTCGCGAACAATCGCCTCTGGCGTGCTCTCTGCAACTTCTTCGATGTCCATTCCACCTTCTGTAGATGCGACGATCACTGGAGCTGAGGTCTCACGGTCCATGAGGATAGCGAGGTAGTACTCCTTCTCGATCGAGACGGCTTCACCGATCATGACCTTGCTCACGAGCTTACCAGCTTCGCCAGTCTGCTTCGTGACGAGCGTCTGCCCGATCATCTTCTCAGCTAACTCACCAATCGCTTCTGGTGAATCGCCAAGATGAACACCACCTTGGAATCCATTTTTGAACGTACCTTTACCACGTCCACCTGCGTGTACTTGCGCCTTAACGACGAGTTTTCCACCACCGAGTTCTGTCGCTACCGCTTCTGCTTCCGCACGCGTGCTAGCTACCTTACCAGCAGGACATGGCACACCATACTGTGTGAACAGCTCTGCTGCTTGATATTCATGAATGTTCATAAGAAATACTGCCCTCCTTTTGGGCTGTGTGGAAAGTATGCTCCACATAATATAAGGTCAAGCCCGCCCTTTGGCATTTTAAGCTCACTCCCACCGCCCACTTTTAACTCATCCTGTAAATGAGTGAGATTCATGGGAGGGAGTTTAAAGTTTGAAAGTGGAAAGTTAAAAGTCCCTAGGAAATATGTGCACGGGGAGTAAGGAGAGAGTTTAAAGCTCAAAAGTATAAAGTTAAAAGTCCCAAGAAGACATGAACACGGGGGGCAGAAGCTTCACCTTTGAGATACACTAAACGTAAAAACAAACTTTCAAACTTTCAACTTCCCCGTTGAGTCTCCAAACCTTGGCAGCTCAACGCCCATATGGCTGAGCAGTGAGAGGTAGAGATTGGTAACAGGGGTTCGTTCTTTGGCCCAGTGTTGGCCGTTGTGTGAGATGAGTCCTCCTGCATGCCCTGCGAGGATGATGGGGAGATCGGTATGGTTATGGAGGTTTCCGTCTTGGATTCCGCCACCGTAGATGATAGCTGAGTTATCGAGGAGACTCTCGCCCTCTCCATCAGGGGTGTCGGCGAGCTGTTGGAGGAAGCGGGCGAATTCGGCCGCATAGAAGCGATCGATCTCTGCGAGGGCGGCAAGGCTGGATTCACTGCCGCGATGATGAGAGAGTTCGTGATGCTTCCCATACACTGAGATCTCAGGAAAGGTGCGGCCCGAGCCCTCTGAGGCGAGCATAAAGGTCGTCACTCGGGTCGAATCAGTCTGCCACGCGAGCTTCATCATCTGGAACTGGAGCCTAATGTGCTCTCGGTAGCTCTCGGGAATCCCCTCGGGGGCGGCTTGTTGGGGCTCAGGAATAGGATAGCTCTCCGCTCTCTCGATCCCCTTCTCTACTCCTCTGATCGCGGTGAGGTATTCGTCTAGCTTCTCCTGATCCTCACGCCCTAAGCGACGATTGAGCAAGTGGGCCTCTTGCTTGACAAAGTCGAGGACCGAGCGCTTTTGGGCACGGCGCTTTTGGTCCTGCAGGCGATTCCCCGATCCATAGAGCTTCTCAAAGACGACGCGCGGGTCATTCTCTGCTGGAGCAGGCGTAGTGGCATTAATCCAGGATAGGTTATACTGATACGCGCATGAATACCCAGAGTCACAGCGCCCAGAGCGGCGAGGTTCGGCCGTAGAGAGTTCCAGAGAGGGTAGTCTGGTCTGATACCCTATCGCTCTTGCCGCGACCTGATCGATAGAGGCTCCGACGGAGATATCAGCGCCCGCCGTCTTCTTCGCCTGAGCTCCGGTCAGGAAGGAGGCATTCGCGCGCGCATGATCCCCCCCTCCGTCGCCATTGGCATAGGCCTTAGCGCTCTCTAGGTTTCGGATCACAGAGCAGTGCTCCATCATTCCTGCCAGCGGTGCTAGAGACGGTGCGAGTCCTTCCGCTCGGTACCATTCATTAACGTTGACCCCATTCGGGATATAGACGAACCCAAGGCGCGTGACACGCCGTCTCTCCTCTGCTTGCGCCAAGGATGGAAGTACGGGAAGAGCAAGAGAACTCGCTACCCCTCTGATGAAGTGTCGTCTATTCATATTCTGCGTATTGGAAGGGTACGGAGTGGACTACCGCCTTGATGATATCTCGAAAGCCTAACTGCTGGGAGTCGGCATAAATCTGTTCTACCGTCTGCCGATCATACCACTCTAGCCCGCGCCCCGCGGCATAAATCAGTAAGTTCTGAATCGCACTGTGGTAAAACTCCGTCGCATAACGTGTCACGATGTGCTCCCGCATCTGCTCTACTCCCGCAAAGATCTCCCCCCGATAGAGCACCCCATGTGTCATGATCGGCTGCCCGTCCTCATATGTAGATCGCCATTGCCCAAGAGCGTCAAACTGCTCCAAGCCAAACCCTATCGGATCCATGAGAGCGTGACAACTCGCGCAACTCGGGTCCTGCCGATGCTGTTCTAATTGGAGACGGAGGGAATGATGGGAGGACTCGGTCACGACCTGGTTCGCATTCTGAGGAGCAGGAGGAGGCTCGATGCCTAGTAAGTTTTCCATCACATACTTCCCGCGTAGTACAGGAGAAGTACGGTCTGGATGGGAGGTTAGGGCGAGGAAGGAAGCATGCCCTAGGATGCCATACCGCTCCGGTAGAGGCACTTGCACACGCTTAAACCCGTCCTGCCGTAGTCCCACATACCTGTAGTGCTCAGCTAATGACTTGTTCAGAAAGGTATAATCAGCGGTCATCATCTCCATCAGAGGCAGATTATGATGTAGAATGTAACGCAGGAGGTACTCCGTCTCCTTTCGCATGTCCCCCAGCAGATGCCAGTCAAAGTCTGGATACTGAGCCCGAGACGGACTCACCAAAGGCACATCACGAAGCTGTAACCATTGCCCCAAGAAGTCTGCTACGAAGTGCTCTACTCTCTCCGAGGACAGCATACGCTCGACCTGCGCATCTAGCTCCTCTCTGAGGCGTCCTGATGCCGCCAATGAGAGTAACTCCTCATCAGGCATCGATGACCACAGAAAGTAAGAGAGTCGCGATGCGAGAGTATACTCATCCGCTAAACCAGCCTCACTCGAACTAATCTCTCGGTACAGAAACTGTGGCGAGAGCAGAACCGCTAGATAGACCTCTCGTAGCTGATCGCGCCGAGTCCCCTCTGCTGCCTCTGCTAGTGCGAGATAGCGAGAGAGTTCCTGCTCCGTAACGGCACGTCTCCACGCTCTGGTCATGAACCTCTCCACCGCCTCCGCGATGGTCCCCAGCTCATAGAGCGACGCGTAATGCCCCCCTCTCTGTTGTGCTAATGGGCCTGAGACCTGCACCTCTGTGATGAAGAGTTCTTCAGCCATTTTAGGAGCATAGGGCTTGTTGCGGTTCTCTAGCGAGAGGCAGAGTTCATGCTCGCCAGCCTCTAGTACTCGACGGACGCGCCGCACCTCCCGATCAGCATGATGCAGCGGCTGAGTAATGAAGAAGCTCTTCACCTTCACGCCATCCCAATAAAGCCGTACCAAGGGACCAAATCTCTCCTGACGGCCATACCCCACAAAGCTAATCTCATACTCTCCTGCCTCCTCCACCGTCACGCGCGAAAAGATCTTACCGTTCTGACGATAGATATATAGACCGTCACTCGTACGTCCCACTCCCCCCACCTGCTCCGGAAACTCAATCCGCTGACCATTCAGCTCCTCCTTCATACTAGCATCCAGCGCCACCTCTGCCGCTCGATAGAACTTATCCATGTGAGTTGGTGAGATCGTCAGTACCGCACTGATGTTATCAAAGCCATAGCCCGTATCATCTGGAGGTAAGAGCTCCTTGAGTTCGAGCTCGGTCCCGAGTAATTCATTCACCGTATTCTCATACTCACTACCGTTTAATCTCCTGATCAAGCGCGGTCCCGCATGAGTCTGCTCCGTGCGAAAGAGAGCCCGATCGATCCAGTCGAGCACGAGCTCCTGCTCGCGAGCTGCCATTTGAGGTTCATCGAGCGGAGGCATCAGGCGCAATGCAATATGCTTCTCGACCTCTAGCCACAAGTCTCTCTGCTGACGTAGATCCTCTACCTCTCGGAACTGATCGAGACTGAGATCCCCCTTCTCCACCCCATCACCGTGACAATCATAGCAATAATGCTCAATCACCGGCAGGACCTGCTCACTCCACTCTCGCTCTACAGCAGTCTGGGCCATCGCCGCACCTAGTGCGAGACAGCTGAGCCAGATGCGAGAGATCCATTCCATACTCTATAAGCGTAACACCGAACCAAAAAATTCCAACCCCCTAAAACATTCTGCGTTGACTCCTCCTCCACATCCCCTATCCCCATCAGCAGAACCACTCACCTTTCTTTCTATTATGGGCAAATACGCAGGCGAACAAATTCTAGTCATCAAGCGTGAGCTCCTCGACCAGCTCGGGAGCTTCCAAGGCGCAAACGCTAACATCGACCACTACCTCCCGAGCCTCATGGACTCGGCGAACTCCTTCTTCATGGATCGCGAGGTCGCAGAGAACGACCCGACGCATAAGCAGCTCATCCCTTACTGCCTCTTCCACTATCAGGGTCAGATCTTCCACTACCTCCGTGGTAAATCAGGAGGAGAAGCCCGTCTCCACGCAAAGGGTTCGATCGGAGTCGGTGGACACATCAATCCCGTTGACGACTCTGCACTCGGAGGAGAGGCTACCTACCGTGCCGCGGTCCAACGTGAGATCGAGGAAGAGCTCCAAATAGACGCTCCCTACACCGATACCATTATCGGACTCATCAATGACGACGAGAACGCGGTCGGCCAGGTACACCTCGGAGTAGTGCACCTCGTCGAACTCACCAGCGACGCGATCCGTAGTAATGAGGACTGCCTCCTCGATGGCCAACTCGTCCCAGTCGCAGATCTGCAAGGCGACCTCCACGACCGTTTAGAATCTTGGTCTCAGATGGCTCTCACCCTCCTTCCATAATCGTGTCATGAAAGCTGCAATCTTCGACCTCGACGGCACCCTCGTAGAATCGCTACCAGGACTCACCACTGCTCTCAATGCGCTCCTCTCTGACCTAGGACGTGAGACCGTCTCGGCGGCAGTCGTCCGTAGCTACATCGGCGACGGTCAATGGATGCTGATCAGACGTGCTCTACCTGCGGAAGAGTTCACAGACGCCCAGATCGACGAGCTCCAAGCCCCATTCCAAGAGCACTACACTCAAGCCTGGCCGACTGGTACGATCCCATACGACGGGATCATCGACCTACTCCAAGAACTCCAGTCTGCAGGCTTCCAGATCGGAGTTCTCTCCAATAAGAAGCACCCGTTCACGGTCGAGATCGTCAAGACGCTCTTCGGTTCAGAGCTTATCCCGCTTGCCTATGGACAGCGCGATGGCATCCCTAAGAAGCCCGACCCTGCAGCCCTCATTAGCATCAGCCAAGAGACTGGCATCGCACCTGAGAATATCTACTACGTGGGTGACTCTACAGTTGACCTCGAGACGGCTCAATCCGCTGGCACTCACGGTGTCGGAGTCACGTGGGGATACCATGATAAGCCGAGACTCCTGCCATACAACATGCCCCTCTGTGACACTATGGCGGAGCTAAGAGCAGCCCTACTAGGAGCTTAACGCCTCTTCTCGAAGTCATTCCCTCCGAGCCCTATTATACCCCGCTATTATCGTAGCTGTCATCAGAGTTGATCTCGACCGCATCACCTACTGGAGGGGTAAAGGTGAGAACCGCATTAAAGATACCGGCGCTGAGCAGCTTCTGATCAAACTCAATGGTGGTCGCGCCCGTATCTTGGTCGTAAGAGAGCACGGTTGCGGTCACGGTATCGATCGTAACCGTGATCAAATCGACAGGTGGTAACGGTTGTGCCGCCGTAAAGGTCGTAGAGAACTCCACGTAGTTCGTCGCCGTGTTCTGCATGCGATAGAACTGAGATCCAGACATCGTGATCGTATCCTGATAAGCATAGTCTACGTCGGTAACCTCTTCTACATCCGTCCATGCATCCAGATCGCTACTCGACTGGAGCGTATAGGTTCCTCCCTCTGCGAGTGACCAAGTCAGGGTCATTTCAGTTCCTGTCTGGGTGACCTCAGTCACACTAGGAGCTAGCTCGATTCCTCCCTCAAAGTAGGTCACAATCTCTCCATCATCCGACGGCAGGGTAGTCAGCTTACCACCGATCGAGTTATCCCCGTAATATTGGTTTGCTAAGATATAGGGATAGTTCAACGCTCCCTCAGAATCGAATCCCACGAAGTATGCCCAGGTACCTTCTGGAAACTCCGGCGTCACACAGTACCGTGCATTATACTGGTTCAGGTCATAATGCGTCGCCTCATCAAAGGTGCCCGTACCATCATAATAGGTATATCCCACGTCCTCCTTATAGGCATAGTCCTCTACGAAGTACCCCATCGGGTAAGCTGGCCTCACCGTTGGGCCCTCTTCATCGACAGTGAGCTCAGCTGTATCGAGCCCCTTCTGCTCCACGATCCAATCCGGCAATCGATCACGCCCATTGTCTCGAAGATTATACGTTCCATTATTCCCATTACGAAAGACGAACCCCGTCACCATCCGGCGTACTCCTGAAGTCGCATCCATCGGGGAGGAGTACCCAAACGGACCATAAAGAGGGATCCCATCCGCGATCCAGCCAATGATCGGACTGTGCTGACCATTAAAGTCCTCATCCGTATCCATGATATGCGTGTACGTGTTCGTTGACTCGTCATAGGTCACATTATCCCCTAGGAGATAGCGCATCCCTGTCGGACTCCCATGGTAGTGAAACTCATCTCCCGCCGAGTGCGCATTAGACGGGTCAAAGGTCACCCCCTCGGTGTAATAGGCATTATGATTCCAGACTCCGTCTCCACTCCCATTATTAGTCGTCGGCCCCGTGTCCTCACCGTTCCCCGTCCCATCCTCATCATTATCCCATGAGTACCCATCTGAAGAACCATAGATGTAGGAACCATCTACTGTTAACCCCGCATACCCTAGCTGGATATCGATCTTATCCGTGGGAATCGTCGGAGTGATCGGGAACTGAATTAATAGCCCCTGAGGCCCTGGAGTATTATCAAAGAGGTTCGTCTGCTCCTCATTAAAGTACCATGGCCCCATCGTAAAGGTGCTCAACGCCTCTGTGGCGATGTACACATAATTATCACTGTAGGAGATCTCCTGAGGCCCAGCATATGAGACCGTCGGGTTATTATCCCACGTCGTCTGCGCGTTACCAGGGATGTCTGTCGTCTCCCGATAGATACGAGCATAGCGTCCAGACCTCTCCGTGTACCATGAGTTCAAGTTAGCGCTCAAGTTATCCGCCACCGCCACTCCCATCAAGGCGTATATCATTAGTGAAACTCTACTCTGTGTCATTGTCGCAATTCGTTATTACAAATAGTAAAGCATCTCTTATCTGAAAGAAATCTGAATCTATAAAACATTTATAACACTACCATTAAGTAAAAAATATTCAGATACCTTTCAGGTTAGAAATGACATGCTCAATGACATGAAGATCATCCTCCTCTCGCTCTCACTGAGCTATCTCTGAAAATCGGCCTCTCCAGTTACCAACAGATCTATCTTCGCCTTCCAGTCTCCACCGGGATTAGCTCCACTCTCTAGCCTGTAAGACTACAGAGCAGCCAGACTGTCCCCCCATTCAGATAAAGAACCAGTATGACAACGCGATGCGCCTAACGTGGAGTCCCGACCGCTGCTGGAGAGCGTGGAGTAGTGTGAGAGTGATCTTGATTCTCCAGACGCATCTGAGCCGCCTTATCGATCTCTGTGACGATTAACTCCCCAGGAATACGCTCCTCAACATGGTAGGAGACCCCATTAGAAAAGTCGACATAGAACACCCACGCCCCATTCGCGTAACCACCATTCACCGTCTTATCATTCCCCTCATGCATAAAGCCTAATAACTGACCCTCCTCGTCGTTATCATAATGTACCTGTAGATACTCAGGGTCGACCTCTAGTGCGAGCTGGTTACCATCAAGAAGCGGAATCTTAACATCCCTACTCGCTCCACTAATAAGATCAGGCCCTTGCTTACTGAATGGCTCCTTCACGTACACCAGCTGTCTCCGCAGCGCATAATTATTCTGATACATGAAGTGCTCGAAACGTAATTGATTATTCGCCAGTAGTTGTATGTTCTCCTGCCTGACACAATCCTCACCAGTCCACGCAAAGTGCTCCGACTCCTTCACAACCTTGAACGGGCGCTCAGGTAACTTGTAATACATTCGGCCATCCACCTCCTCATATCCGTTATCTAGCATATCACGCTTTTCACTCTGCGTTTTAGTCACAGTGTCTATCTGCGAACTAGAGCGCGATGTTCCTGATTCATCTAACGATTGATTACTAACGATGTAGATAACCAAGGCGCCGATAATGATAAGAGGGATCCAAATAAACTTTTTCATAATGTGTCTTTATTTTTGAGGTGTCGTACGTTCCTTATATTTGATGATGTTCTCCACCATCTCACCATACTCTTCCTGAAGAGAAGCTGAAGAGATCCCTTCTAAGGCTAATTTTGCGTTCTCAGGATCTACATGCAAAATCTCTCGAATATAAGTCACGATGATATGGTCAGAAAAGTCCAAGTACTTATCAGCTCCCGCATACTGAGTGATAAACTCCTCACTATTAATGAGCTCTACTGCTAATTCTGGGTCTACCTTAGTAATTCTAGAAATACCGATTTCCAAAAACTGAGCAGCATCGTCCGAACCCTGAGGTAATGCGTGTCCCCACTCTAGAGCCTGTGCTAGCCCCTCCTCTGAACAGTTTGCCGCTAGTTCTAGTGCCCCTATACGAGCGTTCTCATGTTCAAAGCGATCTGCCAGAAACGACTGAACCTGACCTTGAGTTTCTGTCGTAACCTGCTGAGCCAATGCAGGAGCGAGTACAGCCAGTACGCCAGGGTCTTCTACCGAATCGGCCCAACTCATCAGACGCTGCAGCCCCTCTCTCTTCTCATTTTGATAAATAGAGGCCAGCATAGCGAATTGGTGAGACGGGCTATAGGAACCCTCAGAGCGCCATGTGGCAAGCTTACTCCACACCTGTTCCTCAGAGCCTGTAGCCCACTCGAGAAAGAAACTACGCTCCTTCTCCGGAATCTCCTCGGCAGTATCAAGATAGCTCAAGAAAGCAAGTGTCAGCTCATACTCCTTCTCATCCGCCATCACGACTAATAGCTCATCCAATAAGGCTAAAGCTCCTTCGCGATCTTCTTCATACATCTTCTCAAAACTGTACTTAAGCTGACGATAATTAGATTTATCACCAGAGCGAATCAGAGAGGAAAGTTGTGATACATCATACCCTGACCACTCAGCAACCTCCCTTACAGCCGGCTTCTCAGGATTAGAATCCCACTGAGGCCCCTGCACTGTCCCATTCATAGAGTCCTCTGTAACATAGGACTCACCCAACTTATTCAAGTCGTTCTTAAACAGCAAGCCTAGCACTACACAGAGACTAACGACGCAAAGCAAAAAGGTAACTATCTTCATAAAGCTAGTAGTCACCACAACAAAATAAAACAATCAAGAAAATACCCAAAAAATAAAAATATTAAAAAACAAAATAATAAAGTGACCCAAAAAGAATAAATAATACAAATATGATATTCATCCCCTGTTCAGACACACTAGGTTACCATCTCACTATTTCACTCACGAACCACTCAGGCAAATAACCACCTAATAGGATTCATACCACTGCCTTTCATACCACATCTCCTGTCAGTGAGCCTGATAGTGGTAGTACTCTCTCTTATGGTCTCGCTTTTGCGCCCCAAACTTCTTACCCAAGATCAGACTACTTAGTCTAGAGCCACCATGCACTTTTAGCGTTCTTTCGCGATATTCTGCGGTTCACTAATATACGCTAGACACTCTTCCCCCGTACAAAAATAGCTCCACTACTGATGAATGGAGCTATACTAATTTATTTAGGAAGGAGGCCGACCTCCAATTCCTAACTTACTCAGCGTCTCTGAGTAGTTCCCAGGCTCTTGCCACTTGGAGCACGGTTTGCTCTCCTAAGTGTGGTCCTAGGATTTGTAAACCAACAGGTAATTGCTTTCCATCAACCTCTGCGGTGCCAGCAGGAACCGAAATCGCAGGAATACCAGCAAGGTTTGCACCGATGGTGAAGATGTCAGCGAGGTACTCTTGGAGGGGATCATTCGCGTTTTCCCCAATCTTTCTTGCCGGCTCTGGCGCGACTGGAGCGATGAGCGCATCGACTTGTTCGAAGACTTCGTTAAAGTCTCTCATGATGAGAGTACGAACCTTTTGAGCCTTGATATAGTAGGCGTCATAATACCCAGAACTGAGTACGTAGGTACCAAGCAGGATACGACGCTTCACCTCTGGACCGAAGCCCTCTTCTCGACTGTTCTCATACATTGAGAGGACATCTGTGACATCATTGGAGCGGTTCGCATATCGTACGCCATCAAAGCGAGAGAGATTCGACGACGCCTCTGCAGGCGCGAGGATGTAATACGTCGGCACACAGTACTTCGTATGAGGGAGAGATACTTCCACGATCTCGGCCCCTTCCTTCTCGAGAGCAGCAATCGCAGTCTGAACCGCCTTCTTCACATCAGGATGGAGGTCATCACTGAGGTACTCCTTAGGAACACCGATCTTCTTCCCTGCGACTCCCTCATCTAACCCTTGGGTATAGTCGAGAGTCGGAGCATCGAGAGAGGTCGAATCTAGTGGATCATGACCCGCCAGAACATTAGTGAGCATCGCCGCGTCGGTCACGCTCTTAGTCAATGGTCCAATCTGGTCGAGAGAGGAGGCAAAGGCCACTAAGCCGTAACGAGACACTCGTCCATAAGAGGGCTTAAACCCAACTACCCCACAGTGAGAAGCTGGCTGACGAATCGAACCACCTGTATCAGAACCTAAGGACGCAATCGCTAGATCCCCTGCTACACACGCCGCTGAGCCACCTGATGATCCACCTGGCACTCGTTCTAGGTCGTGAGGGTTACGCGTGAGTTGAACCGCAGAGTTCTCCGTAGCCGACCCCATCGCAAACTCATCGAGGTTCGCTCGGCCAAATGGAATCGCCCCAGCCTGTAGGAGCTTGGTAATCACCGTCGCATTATACGGAGCTTGGTACGCGCCTTCTAAGAACTTGGAGGCACAGGTACATGGCTCGCCAAGAACATTGATATTATCCTTAATCGCGATCGGAACGCCTCCCAGAGGTAATGATAAGTCCGCAGACTCAGCCGCCTTTAATGCTGTCTCGACATTTCTCGAGAGGTAAGAGCCGATCTGAGCATCTTGTTCAGCGATAGCACTCTCGAGCGAGGTGATCACATCTACAGGGGAAAAGTCCCCCCCCGCGTAGCCCGCCTTGATTTCAGAAATAGTTTTAGTATTTAACATCGTTAATGAGAATTAGGATTCAACCACGCGCGGAACACGAATTTGGTCTTGAGCGAATGAAGGCGCGTTCTGCTCTAACAGCTCTACAGGCATACTCTCGCCCGGAACATCAGCACGAGGCTCTGCGAAGACAGGCTTAGCATGTGCACTTGGTTCGATCCCCTCTACATCCAGCTCATTGAGCGTATCAATGTAAGAGAGAACAGTTGCCAGCTGTGGAGTAAACTCGGCTGCCTCTTCCTCAGAAAGCTTCAAACGCGCTAATCGCGCCACCTTGGAAATGTCTAGTTGATCGCTCACGGGCGGAGTGTAGAATTTCTCCCCTCAAGGGCAACATTTTTGTGTAGTGATTTTTATACCCCATAGCGACCTCATTCCCACAACATTCGTGATCAGTAATTTCCTCTTTACATTAGTTGTGAAATTCCATCACCTATCACTGTGATCATTTTCCCTCATCGGATCGAGACCTTAGAACAAGTGAAACCTTGGTCGAACTGGCTTCTCATCTTAGCGTGTTCACTCTTCTCCTGTGGGGTTCTGTGCGATTACATTACAGATGAGAGCTTGATCGATAGCCTTATCTTAACTGACATGATGCCTGGTTCAGTCTTTGGGCATGTCCTACTCCACGCTGATTACCTACACTTGATCGGTAATATGATCTTCCTATGGGTCTTTGGTAATGCGATCTGCGCAAATACGAACAACCTGATCTACCCTCTGATCTTCCTCGTCTGCACGCTACTCGCAGCCTCCGTCCATATCATCCTCGATGGGAGCCCTGTAATCGGTGCTAGTGGCGCGATCAACGGTCTCGTTGGGCTCACTCTCGCCATGTACCCAGTCAATAGGGTCTCTATTTTCTACTTAGTCTTTTTTGTCGGCGGCACATTCAAAGTCAGGGCCTGGATTGTCATCCTAGCCTGGATCGCATTCGACGTGATTGGACTCTTTGTAGACGGAGACGGCATTGCGTATTGGGCCCATATTGGAGGGTTCGTAGGAGGGCTACTCCTCGGCCTCATTGCTCTTCAGTTCCGCTGGATCCAGATTACTACTTATGACAATCGTTCCCTCCTCGAGATCCTCAAGGGCGAACATCCTGACCTCTCTTAATACACATTACTATGAAGACATTACTAGCCCTCCTCCTCAGCCTCCCTCTCGTAGCTCAGACCTCCGATGACTCGGAGAGCTCCTCCTCTAATCGCCTGTTCTGGAAAGCGAACTTGCCCGGTGGCGACTACATGGTCAAGCTCACCTCCATTACCTCGGTATCTAACCATGCGTACATTCTGGATGGAGCCGTCGTAGTCACAGAGGTCACCATCGATACTCTCGGTACCACCACTGCTCGATTCTATGCCCTGACGCCACTCGCTGATTATAAGAATCAGATCACCAATGGACTCTTGACGGAGGGAATCAATGAAGTCAACAGCCTACAAAAGGAGTTCACCGGGGTCAGTTCTACTGACCTTGCGCAGAAGAACTACCCTACTACGACGCATGCTAAGACAGTCGAGTATCAACTCTCTTCTCTGAATAAGGTCAAGGCCCTCTACCGCTCTATCTCGAGCTCTTGGGAGAAGCTGGATGGGAAGACCTACTCTACGCAATAGAGAGTAGCGCTCCCGAACTCCCACACAATAAGGGAGCACTATCCACCCGCCCCCAGTACGAGCACCTCTACCACATCTCCCTCACTGAGGGTGGTGTTGGCATGTGCACTCGCTACGAGAGCTTGCTTGTTATGCTCTATCACGACGGGCTTCCCTTTCCACCCGTTCTCTTCGATTAATTCGCTCACCGTTGTTACCTGTGTCGAGTGAGCCTTACCATTCAATGTGATATTCATATGGGGATAATGCGGGATGTCTCGAGTGGTTCAAGACTTTAAACACATTCTCCCATCGAGACCGTTGAGAGAGCTCGCTCACCCCAAGATCGCCTCGTCCCAATCCTTCCAGACCGGGTCGTATCCATTTTGGCGTAGCATCTCTGCAATGACTTCAACTGGACGCTCATCATCGATCTTGAACTGCTCCGTAGCACCACAGGGTTTGGTATTATCCGCGAGCGGAACACGCTTCCCCTTGACGGTGTAGTGGATATCCTCATTACCCGCTCCCGTATATCCACCAGGCTCAGTGGCGGAGCCTGCAGACATGTGAGTCACTCCGAGACGGAACAGCTGATCCCTGAGATGTTCTGGTTCACGGGTCGAGAGGACGATCCCTACGTTCGGGAAGCAGAGCCTAAAGGCGCAAATCAATTTCACCAGAGAACGGTCATCTAATGACAGCATCGGATCCGGGGCGTACTGATAGTTCCCCGCATATGGACGCATCCTAGGAAAGGCGACACTGTAGAGCGCCTTCCATCCGGTCTTATTCATATACTCGAGGTGTCTCGCTAGCTGTAATGCCTCCTCCTTCCAGTTCGACAACCCGAACAGAGCTCCTATTCCGATACGACGGAATCCACCACGATAAGCACGCTCTGGACACTCCATGCGCCACTCGAACTTCTTCTTAGGGCCTGCGGTGTGGAGCTCTGCATAGCGCTCCTTATCATAGGTCTCTTGGTAGACGATGAGGCCCTCTGCACCAGCTTCGACTAGTTCCTGATACTGATGATCTTCCATCGGGCCGACCTCCACTGCGATCGTTGGGAACATTCCCTTCAGAGCACGAATACATTCCTGCAGGTATCCCTCAGAGACGAACTTAGGATGCTCGCCAGCAACCAGTAAGAGATTACGGAACCCCTTATCATAGAGGTGCTGAGCTTCCTTGAGCACTTGCTCTACGGTAAGGGTAGTTCGGAAGATATCATGGTTGTCTCGAGAGAAGCCACAATAGCTGCAATTGTTGACACACTCATTAGAGAGATAGAGTGGAGCAAAGAGTCGCATAGTCGCGCCGAATCGCTCACGAGTCAGCAGATGACTACGCTGTGCTAGAGACTCTAACTCCCCTGGACCATCAGCATCTAACATCGCACGAAACTGCTTCATGAGAGCCGAGTCTGCCTCTGCTCCTTCATAATATCTCTCTACGTAACTCATTACTTATTCTCTGGGATTTCCTTACACAAGACGAATGGGGACACCACGGCCGCCTCGAACGGCTTCTCCTTGTTCTTATCAAAGTGGTAGAGGTGTAGCTCCTCTAGACGTACGATATCGCCCTTCTTCAACCATGCATCAATCTGATCAGCCTCATCCTTCATGATCGCATTAGCCACCTCCTTGAGGTCGAGCTCTTGATCCACATAGTAGAGTACGTTATACATACATGCCGCTCGCAGATAGCCCCAGTCGTCCACCCCACTGTACTTCTCGAGACGCTCCTCCATCGTGAGCCCATCGTCGCCCACCATGTTGTATTCCATTGGCTTCTTTTTCTCTTCCATGTCTAATATTGGTCTACAGAGCTAATACGGCCTGCGCTATTGTAAAGTAAATTGCCATTCCGATCACATCAACGATGGTCGTAATAGCAGGTGCCGCGATCACTGCGGGGTCTAAGTTCATCCATCGTGCCCCTAATGGGAGGAGAGCCCCGATCATCGTGGAGAGCATCACCTGGAGCCCTAGTGCCATCGAGACCGCAAAGCCAAACATCACATAACTCACGCCCTCCGGCAGCGGAGCCTGAAACGCAGGCAAGAGACAACTACAGATCACAAAGATCGCAGCAGCCAAAATCGCCCCCAAGATACTACCGAGTCGAAACTCCTTCCATGCCACAGCCATCGCATCATCTGTATCCAGTTCTCCAAGAGCCATCGATCGAATCACCATCGTAGCCGCTTGCCCCCCAGTATTACCACCTGCCGCGATCACCATAGGTAGGAACAGTGAGAGCATAAAGACTCCAGACAGAACCGATTCATACTGGAGCATCACATATCCAGAGGCTACCGCTAAGAGAGCGAGACCAAAGAGCCACCAAAAGCGACGCTTAAAATGAGTAAGAACGGTCGTGTAAAGATACGTTGCCTCAGACTGCTCCCCAGAGAGACCGGCTATCATCTCCATATCCTCCGTGGATTCTTGCTCCGCAATCTCCATCGCGTCATCGTGGGTCACCACCCCTAAGAGGCGGTTACTCTCATCCACCACCACCACAAGGAAGAGGTCATACTTCTTGATCAACATCGGAATCTCTTCTTGGTCAGCCGTCGCCAGGATCGCATGCTCCACTGGTTGCATGATGTCACGGATCGGTGTATCCCACGTATTAAAGGCGAGATCACGTAAGCGAATCTTCCCCTCTAACTTACCGTCCTTATCGACCACGAAGATTCTAGAGAGTGTATCGGTAGACTCTAAGTTCACTCGGAGAGACTCTAACCCCTCTTTGACCGTCATATCACTCGAGACGCGACCAATCATCGTCGTCATCCAGCCCCCAGCAGTTTCCTCATCATACTTCAACAGAGACCGCACCAACTCCTTATCCTTGTGCCCTAATATACCGAGCATCTGAGCACGCTTCACCTCCGAGAGTGCACGTAAGACGTCCGTCAAGTCATCATCACTCAACTCTGAGAACAACTCACGCTGCTCCGTGATAGAGAAGAGAAAGAGAACATCCTCTACTAACTCCTCTGGCAGTTCGGCTAATACATCCGCATAATGTCTCGGGCCTAGAGTCTTAACAAGAAAGGAAACTGCCTCTGGATCAGGAATCGACTCCTGAAAGAGAGCTATATCAGCATAGTGTAGAGACTCTACCGCCTTTAATAAGGCCGATCCATCTCGCGCTTCAATCGCCTCCTCGAGGAGCTCTAGATGCTGATCTAACGTCTCTTGCATGCCCCCTCATGAGACAAATTACTCTAGATGAAAAGGAGAAAAAACCAACAAAACCACGAAAACTCGCAGAGATTACTTCTTACGCTGTTTCGCCAATTTTAATTGTACTGGTCTATCGACAAAACCAGCTGATCTGCTGTTCCTAAAGAGGTCGTCTTCATGCGCCTTCGCGAGGCTCTCGAACTTCTCTACTAATTCAGGATGAAGCGAGATGACATTCTTACTCTCTCCAATATCATCTTTGAGGTTATAGAGCTTCGCAGTATTCGCCCCGTTTGGCTTCCCTTGATTCAAATGATACTTCCAGTCTCCATAGCGGATCGCCTTGAGTGAGGTTGCATGTCCGTAATAAAAGGCTTCATGCGGGGTCTCCGCACCATCTACGAGGCAAGCGGTAATATCTTTACCATCGATCACACGGTCAGTAGGCGCCTCCGCTCCCGCTAGTTTAGCAAAGGTTGGGAGCAGGTCCATTGTTGTCATGAGAGTATCATTTTCCTGTCCCGCCTTGATCTGAGCAGGCCATCGGATCACGGTAGGCATTCTGACGCCCCCCTCCAGAGTGCTCCCCTTACGCCCTCTCAAAGGCCCTGAATGATTATGTGGCGTTCCCATACGTCCAGCCCCATTGTCAGAGGTAAAGATCACAATCGTATTCTCTGAGATTCCTGCCTCAGTAAGAGTATCTAAGATACGGCCCACAGACCAATCGATCTCCGACATACATTCCTTAAAGAGTTTTTCTCTCAACTTATAATCGATTCCCTCCTCCTTGGCCAAGGCGTCTACGACCTCACTATCCACTCCCTCCATAAAGTCCTCAGAGACATGGAGAGGTACATGCGGTAGAGGATGTGGAACATAGAGGAAGAACGGTTCTTCCTTATGACGCTCAATAAACGACACCGCTCGCTCCGTAATACGCTGAGTAAACAGGTCAGCATTAGGCTCCATCTCGATAACTGTTTCCCCCTCCAACAATGGTAATTTAGGAAACTTATACTTATCCTGCGCGGGATGATACGGGTGGATGTCGTGGCTGTAAGGTAGACCAAAGAACTCTTCGAACCCTTGACGAGTGGGCAGAAACTCCGGCTGGTCCCCCAGGTGCCACTTCCCAAATATCCCTGTGCGATACCCAACGGAGCCTAATACCTCCGCTATCGTGATCTCCTTAGGGTTCAACCCTTTTCGGTCAGCATTCAGCGTCACAAAGAAGCGAGACCCCATCCCCATATCAATACGACGGTGATAACACCCAGTCATCAAAGCCGCCCTCGAGGGAGTACAATATGGAGCCGAAACATAGAAACTCGTCAGCTTAGCCCCCTCCGCAGCCATTTGGTCAATCCGTGGAGTCTCCACGTGCTCTCCACCAAAGCACCCCAAGTCGCCATAGCCCTGATCATCCGTAAAGATGACAACGAAGTTTGGTTGATCAGCCCACCCAAGAGCGACGGACAAAGTCAGTATCAAAGTAATTATTCTCTTCATTTCCCTATAAGTTGTAGTAAGCAAAATTTCTCTAGGCATCAGTGTCTCTGATACGCAGGCGACCAGTTGCTTTATATTACTATTTACTTCTTTTATAAAGTTTCTGACACTCCCCCCAACTTTTACACGCCATATGCCGGGTATGAAAAAAGAAAAAGAGAGGCGCACCTCTCTTCCTAAATCTAACAATTACTGCTCCTCAAGAAGCGATCAGAGTAGCTCCTCAACAAAGCGCTTACGCTGAAACGTCTCAAACTGCTCTGGTTCTTCTCCCGTACCGACAAAGCGTGTCGGAATCCCTAGTTCACGGTAGATCGCTACTGAGACACCGCCCTTACCAGAACCATCTAGCTTCGTCATCACAAGACCATCTAACGGTACCGCCTTAGAGAACTCCTTAGCCTGCTGCATAGCATTACTCCCAGTCGTTGCATCTACTGCTAAGAGGGAGAGATGCGGTGCATCTTCATTATGCTTCTGGAGCGTTCGCTTGATCTTATCAAGCTCGAGCATGAGATTATTCTTCGTATGGAGACGGCCAGCCGTGTCACAAATCAAAAACTGAATTCCCTCATTCACAGCCTTCTCATGAGCGGTATAGCACACTGATGATGGGTCTGCATTAGGGGCTCCCTTTACAAAAGCGACATCTAGACGATCAGCCCAGCGCTCGAGCTGTTCCACTGCTGCTGCACGAAATGTATCAGCGGCGACTAACATGACCGAGTACCCCTTACTCTTCAGCAGATACGCTAGCTTAGCTGCCGATGTTGTCTTGCCGACCCCATTGACTCCGACCATCGTAATCACATACGGCTTACCATCAGACGGAGGCAAGAGTGGAGGCTTATCCGCAGGCAGGACATCATAAATATGCGCCTTCACCTTCTCTACAACCTCATGAGCCTTGACCTTACGCCCTAGATCTTTCAACTCATCAACGATCGACATCGCTTGACGTATCCCAATATCAGACGCGACTAAATCCGCCTCTAATTGGTCCCAATCGATCTGCTTATCATCCAGAATCTTACTGATGAGCTTGTTGAAAAATCCTGCCATTGGTATCACATAATGATACTTCACGCCTTTAGAAAAGCACGTTTATCAAAAATTTTCTCCTTACAAGGGGATGACGATATACAAAGACGCCTCCCATAATGAGAGGCGTCATCAAAGAGAAGAGAGGCATGCAGCCTCCTTCTAACAGCGAGATTAGCTAAGAGCTGATACTACGTTCTCCTTAGTCATGCCGAGTTGTTCCATAACAACATCGCCAGGAGCTGAGAGACCGAAGCGGTCAATTCCGAGTACTTTTCCTTCTGTACCTACGTACTTGTACCAGAGACCAGAAACACCAGCCTCGATCGCAACACGCTTAGTACATGCTGCAGGAAGAACGCTCTCCTTATACTCGTCTGACTGACGGTCGAAGCGCTCCATACATGGAACTGATACTACACGTACACCTGCAACTTCTTCCGACGCTGCGATTGCGTGTTGTACTTCTGAACCTGATGCAAGAACGATAGCCTTAAGCTCTCCTTCTTCCTTCTTAGCAACGTAAGCACCTTTAACAGTACCTTCACGACGCTCTGCAACAGTGAGGTGACCCATTGTTGGCATCTTCTGACGTGAGAAGATAAGAGCCGTTGGTCCGTCTTGACGAAGGAGTGATGCCGCGTATGCACCTGCTGTCTCCTCTGGATCTGCTGGACGGATTACGTCGAGACCTGGAATCACACGGAGCCCTGATACTGTTTCTACTGGTTGGTGAGTAGGTCCGTCTTCACCTACACCTACTGAGTCGTGCGTGAAGATGTACGTTACTGGTAGTTCAGCGAGTGCTGCTACACGGATCGTTGGACGGAGGTAGTCTGCGAATACGAGGAACGTAGCGTTCGACGCGTGGAAGAGACCGTCATATGCGATACCGTTTGAGATCGCGCCCATCGCGTGCTCACGGATACCGTACCAGATGTTCTTACCACCGAAGTCTTCTTTACCCCAGTCACCACCATCCTTGATGTAGTTCTTGTTAGATCCGTAGAGGTCAGCAGAACCTGTGATGAATTG
>WTJZ01000096.1 GCA_011524615.1 Akkermansiaceae bacterium
CAAGTGACTCCTTGGAATCTTTCGCGTTAGTTCGCGCTTTTTCGTGGTTCATTCCCCTTGTGAGGTCGCCCTTACCGGATTTGGTTCGTGGGGATGGTCTCCCCAGCGGGCGACCGTTTATTAGTTCATGGCATCGAGTTGAGCAGAGATTTGTTCGATGGATTCGGAGACTTCTGACCAGTCGGAGTAGGCCTTTTCGAGCTTATCTGAGATGGCTTGGTAGGCCATGGTGGTTTCTTGCATCTTTTCGCCGTTGCTGGCGATCTCTGGCGAGTTCATGTGCTCTGTGAGAGTGGCTTGTGCTCCTTCGTATTCGGCGATGGCTTCCTCGAGGGATTCGAGTTTTTGTTCGAGAGGGGCGAGCTTCTCCTTACGGATGCGTCGTTGTTCGGCCTCTCGCTTGCGTTGTTCCTTGCGGTTCACTCCTGAGCTGCCGGATGGGGTGGACTTAGTGGCGGCTTGGGTGGTGGTGTGCGCGTTTTTTTCGTCTTCCTTTTTGCTTAGGTAGTAGCTGAGATTACCGTGATAGACCTTTGGCTCTTGAGCGGGGGTGAACTCGATGGTGCGTTCTGCGAGAGGGTCGAGGAAGTCACGGTTATGGGAGACGATGACGATGGTGCCCGTATAGGATGAGAGGGCATTACGCAGGACGTCCTGGGACTGCATATCGAGGTGGTTAGTCGGCTCATCCAGAATGAGGAAGTTAGCGGGCTTGACGAGCATGCGGACGAGGGCCACTCGGGAGCGTTCTCCACCGGAGAGGACTCCGATCTTCTTGAAGACATCATCACCCCTGAAGAGGAAGCAGCCGAGCATGCTACGGGCTGAGGCGGCAGCCTCTCTAGTAGCGACCTCTTCGACGGTCTCGAGCACGGTCTTGTCTGGGTCGAGTTCATCGGCGTGGTTCTGTGAGAAGAAGGAGGGGAGGACCTTGCCTCCGAGTTCGATGAGGCCGGAAGTGGGTTCGATCTCGCCTGTGATGAGCTTACAGAAGGTGGACTTACCGGCTCCGTTGGGGCCGACGATGGCGATCTTCTCGCCCTTAGTGAGTTCGAGATTGATGGAGGGGAAGATCACCTTATCACCGTAGGACTTAGAGGCTCCCTCTAGCTTGACGACCGAGTGCATGGAGGCTGGTGGGTCTGGGAAGCGGAAGTCCATGTAGGCATCGTCGTCCTCGATCTCGATGCGCTCCATCTTCTCGAGTTGCTTGAGTCGGGATTGCGCTTGGCTGGCCTTACTAGCCTTTGCTCGGAAGCGGTTAACGAAGTCCTCGGCCTTTGCGATTTCCTTTTGCTGGGCCTTATATTGTTTGATGAGGATCTCCTTACGGTGGGCGGACTCCTTTTCATAGAAGGAGTAGTTCCCTGCGTATTCTTCTGCGCGGCCCTTGGAGAAGGCGATGGTACGCGTGGTGAGGGTGTCGAGTAGGGCTCGGTCGTGGGAGATGAGGATGATGGCTCCTGGGTAGGACTTGAGGAAGTTCTCCATCCAGATCTGGGTCTCGAAGTCGAGGTGGTTCGTCGGTTCATCCAGGAGGAGGACCTCTGGCTTCTGGAGGAAGAGCTTGGCCATCGCGATCCTCATTTGCCACCCTCCGGAGAACTCGGAGCAGTCTCGCTGCATGTCCTCTTGTTGGAAGCCTAGGCCCTTGAGGACAGATTCGACCTGAGGCTTGATCTTAGCGGGGTCATTGCCGTCGAGCTTGAGTTCGAGTTCGCCGATCTCCTCGAGGAGGGCGAGGTACTGAGGGGAGCTGGAGTCGAGGTGCTCGAGCTCTGCGGACTTTTGGTCGATGCGGGTCTGGAGCTCTTGGATGCCAGAGAAGGCCTTCATCGTCTCATCAAAGAGGGAGATGCCTTTGATATGGATCCCTTCTTGGGGGAGGTAGCCGACCTCACATCCTCTAGGCATGACGATGTCGCCTGCGTTTTGCTCGATGATGCCTGCGATACACTTCATGAGCGTGGACTTGCCTGCTCCATTGTGTCCTGCGAAGGAGATCTTCTCCTTAGCCTGTACAACGAAGGAGAGATCGGAAAAGAGGACGCGCGGGCCGAACTCTACTCTGAGGTTTTGAATCGCTAACATATGCCATGTCTGTAACTCATGAATCAGTGGAATAGCAATCTTAGGATTCATTTTCGTATTGAGTTTGCTTAATCTCCCTACTAATAGTGGTTCATTCAGATGTCAGATCAAAATTGTCTACCAACAGAACGATATCGCCCGAATGTGGCGATCCTGCTCCTAGATAAAAAGGGCAAGTTACTTATATGCGAACGGATCGAGGCGAAGGGGGCTTGGCAGTTCCCGCAAGGAGGGGTCGACGCGGGAGAGGACTTTATCTCTGCGCTGCATCGTGAGGTATGGGAAGAGATTGGCCTGGATCCCGAGGACTATGAGATGATCGATCAGCGTGGTGGGTATAAGTATAAGTACCCTCCTGGGGTGAGAGAGAAGAAGAAGAAAAAGCATAACTGCGTAGGGCAGGAGCAGACATACTTCCTCTGTCGACTCACAGGTGATAAGAAGAAGGTGAATGTTCATCAGAAGCCTCCTGAATTCCAATCTGCGGACTGGATCAATCCAGAGGACTTCCAAGTGAGCTGGTTGCCCGAATTTAAGGTCCCAGTCTATAAGAAGGTCTTTATGGACTTCTTCAAATGTGAGATCAAGTAATGGCATGATCGTAGAGTTATGCTGCGACCAAACGCGTCCAGCATAACTAACTCACTAATGAGAGGAGAGATCCTTTCACTAGGTGATGGCCAGGGTAGCTGCCCTGTCGAATGAAGGCGAGTCGACTCTGGTGCTGAGACTCCTTCTTTCTGATGGTCGGTGTACTCGTCTAGATCAGACTCAATGTCTGTTCACATATTTCCTAGAGGGGAATGTAAAGAGCGTCTCAAGTCAGGAGCGAATAGACTCCACGTAATACGAGCAGGATTTCGCGAATACATACGATAACTATCTCTTGGTAAGTATTGGGGCTCTGCCATTTAGATGAGGAACGATACTGGAATAGTTACGTGATAATAAAGATTAACTACTAGGTTCTTAGGCTGATCGGTCAGGTAAGAGGGGGCTTGTCTTAGTAGTGAAAGGGCTGTGACATAGAGGAATAGGGGAAGCCCTAGAAATACGAAAAAACCAACTGTTACCAGTTGGTTTTTTGCATAGGCAATTTGGAAGGAGAAGATCTCTTAGAGATCAACTTTAGCCTTAAGAGTTTCGAACTGAGCCTTGAGGCTTGTGAGTTCTGCTTCCTTCTCTGCGATAGCAGTGTGAAGCTCACCGAGTTGTTGGAAGATGTTACCACCTTTGCTTACTGCAAGAGGAGCGATCACTGGGCGTGTGTCTTTGTCTACCCATGTTTTGATCGTCATAGCTGTGATGTTGAAGTGCTTAGCAGCGTTAGCAACACCACCGCGGCCATTGTGCTCCGCGTTGTAGCTGTGTACGTAATCTACTACTTCTTGCTTCTCTTCCTGTGAGTATCTTTTGCCTTTTGTGCTCATATTATTGATGGTTAGTTGGTACTCTTTACGCGTGATTCTGCTCTTATGCAATATAAATATATGTGAAATTATAGTTTTTTTTATAAGGAGAAAGATATTAGGCAGGGAAGAGTGAGATGGGGGCTATGGAGAGGAGTGATCAGTGTAGGGCAAGGAAGGAGGGAAGGTATGCTAGTAAAAGTAGATATGTGATGGTGTAAGTGTGAAAGAGAGAAATCGAGAGGTGAAAGGGGGATGGATCCTTTATGTGGGCCTACTTCCCTCTTTATTGTTACAACTACTCATGATGCGTGATATGGGAGAGTATGGTGGTTGGATTTGTCGGGGATGAGGAGGAATCAAGAGAGAAAAGGCGATGTGAGGAGGAAGCAATGTCTCTAGGGAGTGATTTTTCCTTGTCATCTTAACTACCTGTTCGCATGGTAACACAAATATTATGGACGAGATTGCAAAAAGAATTAAGAATTTCCTACAGTATCTAGTGGTACACTTCATAGAAGATAAGGAGGCAGCATGTCTCAAGCTCTCGAAGTCTGAGGAGCAAAGCACGCTGAGCTTTCGTATCATTCTGAGTGAGCGAGATGTAGCAAAGCTCATTGGTAAGAATGGGTTCACTGCGAGTGCAATCAGAAGCGTGATCAAGGCTGCTGGGGAGAAGGAAGGGGTCAATGTGATCCTCCGTATCAACTCGACAGCGGAAGAAGAGGCTCGTCTGGCAAGTGCGGGTTGATTTCCATTGCATTTTCTAATCGCTTACGTAAGTTGTCGCCATGCGTGCGCTTACGTCACTTCTTATCTGTGCCATCGTATCACCGCTCAGTGCGGTGGACTTTACTAAGAACTCGGTTGCTTTGACTTATGAACGTCAGCAACTGGATCTAGACGGTGGTGCGTCTATCGACTCTGATGCGTATCAGGTGTCATTGAGAAAGCCGCTGTTGGTGAGCAGGCAGAATATCGTGACTCTGTCAGGCTTCCACGAGACGACTGTGTTTGATGGAGAGTTAGATCAACTCAGTGAAAACCGCTTAAGCTTATTCTCTCTTAACCGCCTCTCTCGCCAATGGAGTGTGGTATCGGTAACGAACTTGATCCAGGCCTCTGCAGAGGGGGCGGACTTAGGTGGTTCGGTGAAGTTTAGTGGGATCTATGCGGCAGGGTATAGTAAGTCACGTGATTTGACGATTGGGCTCGGGTTAGGGCTCGCGAATCAGTTCGATGACAGTTTTTCGATCTTTCCGGTGGTGTTACTCGACTGGAAGTTCGCTGAGGATTGGAAGTTAACGACCTATCCTACTCCCGGGACCCGATTTGGCCCTGGGCTCTCGGTGAAGTATGATGAGTATGAGTACTGGTCTCTCTATGCGGGAGTACGTTATCTCTCGCGTGAGTATCGATTAGAGAACGATGGGCGCTATGAGTTCTCGACGAGCAGACTCTTTGGTACTCTAGAGTATGAGCTAGAGGAAGATATGATCCTCAGTACGACGGTGGGATATAACTTTGGTGGGGAGATCGAGAATGATGGAGAAGAGATATCACTAGATCCTGCGCCATTTGTTGGGCTGGACTTGACGTGGAGATTTTAATCGAAAGATGGGAGATCAAGATACATCAGATCAGCGGCTCTCTCGTGCGGAACAAGAGGTTATCTTATTCTTCAGTGATGGGGTGAGGGTACTAGGATTACCCAAGTCTATAGGGGAGATCTATGGGGTACTCTACATATCTCGATCCGCGCTCTCTCTGGATGATTTGGTCGATCTCCTCGGTATTAGTAAGGGATCTGCGAGTCAGGGACTGAAGTTCCTGAGGAATCTAGGCGCAGTGCACAAGATCGAGCAGGATCGTAAGTCTTATTATGAGCCTGAGCTGAACCTGAAGAGCCTAGTGGGCGGCTTTATCAAAGAGGAAATCGTCCCTCACTTAACCAGTGGAGAGCAGAAGCTGTCTCAGATTAAGGAGCTACTGGATGAAGAAGTGGGGGGCTCCAATGATGACTTTTACCAAGCTCGATTTGAGAAGATGGAGAGCTGGACGAAGCAGGCTAAGATCGTCTTGCCTCTGTTGCAACGTGTATTAGGAAGCTAATGAATAAGCGTTGGAATGACGAGGAGTCGTGCTGGTTCGTCCTGAGGGCGCAGACGAAGCGGGAGCATATCGCGGCTAAGATCCTGAGTGATGTCGAGGGGGTAGAGGTGTTCTGTCCGCGAATCAAGTTCAAGAAGGCGACGAGACGAGGGAAGGTGAATTGGGTCGAACCTCTCTTCCCGGGGTATTTCTTTGCTAAGTTTCTCTACCCAGAATCATACCGACAGGTGACTGCGAGTCATGGGGTGACTGGGATTCTCGGCTTTGGTAATGAGGTGCCGCACCTCAGCGAGGCGATCGTAGAGAATATACGTGAGCAAGCTCGCGCTCATTCTGACGATGATGTGATCGAGCTAAAGGTATCGGTAGAGGCTGGTGACGAGGTCGAGGTCGCAGATGGTCCGCTCGAGGGGATATCGGCGACGGTCGTAGAACCGATGCCAGCATCTGACCGTGTCAGAATATTGATCGAGATTCTCGGTAATGAGCAGGTGGTAGAGGTCGATTTATTCTCATTGATCCTGCCTAAGCGCCCACAAATCTAAGGGACGATATCGCTGTTGGGCAGTTGCTGCTCTCAGAAGCACAACACAAACGGTCTGCGCAGTAGCAGACCTTAGCTGTGCTGGCAGATTAATACCCTGGAAGGACCATGTAGGGAACGAAGGGCTTGAGGTTTTGGGTGAATTGCCCCTGCCCCCAGTCGACCTTAATGGTGCTTTCCTGCGTGGCCTTGACCCCGAGGATGCTGAGGAAGTCTCCGATGCCGGGATCCTGCGTGTAGGTGATGACCCGAGCGCTCTCTAGTTCTGTGAGTTCCTTGAGCTTATCGATGGCGTCGTTGATGTATCCTAGCTCATCGACGAGGCCTACCTTCTGAGCACTACCGCCATTGAAGATACGACCATCAGCAATGCCGTTCTTGAGAGTCTCGATAGGGATGCCTCTGGCTTCAGAGACGATTCCTGCGAACTTAGCATACATCTCATCGACGAGGCTCTGGATGTACTGGCGCTCGTCTTCGCGCATGTGACGCGCCATGCTCATGGTGTCCTTGAAGGCTCCAGATTTAAAGCTCTGATCCTTGATCCCGATCTTGTCGAGGAGCTCTGCTCCGTTCATCCCACCGATGATGACGCCAATGCTCCCTGTGATCCCAGTCTCGGTGCACACGATCTGGTCGGCGGCACAGGCGATGTAATATCCACCCGAGGCGGCGACGGTATCCATGTAGGCGACGATAGGACGGTCAGTGGCGGAGAACTTCTTAGCCGCGTGATAGATCTTATCCGATGCGGTGACCTCTCCACCAGGAGTATTGAGGTAGAGGAGTAGACCCTCGATGGATGGGTCGTTGGTGGCCTGTTCGATTTGCTCGATGATGATATCGGCCATGGATTCTTGGTATGTGCCATGTTGTCCCGTGATCATGCCCTCTACATAGACCATCGCGAGCTTACCGTCAGGCATAGGGTCGGTGTGGAAGGTGGTCTCGGTCTGAGCGTTAGCGGCTTCTTGGATATTATTAATG
>WTJZ01000161.1 GCA_011524615.1 Akkermansiaceae bacterium
ACGAGGCCTGGATTAGCAGCCGCTTTGGCCACGAATACCGTGAACGCTGTCACCGTGAGTGGGGTAAGGTGGGCAAGCCATGGCTGGAGCCGCAAGCAGCCGTGCAGTGGGTACAAGACTTCATGAAGCATGGTGCAGGGCAAGTAAGACCCAAGAGGTATGCACTCGCGGCTTGATGATGTTAGTCTTATCAATCATAATGAACATAAGGCGTTGATAAGAACACGAAAAGCGTGAGAATAATCGCGATAAGGTAGATTAAGAGAATTACTTTTTGTGCCTTTAGATTTTTTCTGGGCAGAATTAGCATAAGGCTGCAAGTGATGAGAGTGGCGACACCAAGTTTGAGGAAGTGCTCTGCTAGGCTACTGATGGTGAAACGTATCAAGCTATAATTAAGAAAGTAGGGACAAATACTAAAAGTAACATTTACTGGTATTAGGAAGCAAAGGCACTTACGCAGTGTATTCAACGATTTAGGCGTTGGTTTGGTGATTATTCCTCGTATTAGCGTTACAATAGCTAGGAGAGTCATCCCTAAAACAAAGTAGTCCCCGAAGTAGTTCAAATAGAAATAGATCATTTGCATGACTTGAGTCAGTGTAGTGACGCCTAAGTACAACATATGCAGTATGGTCGATCATTACTCATACCTTGCGGTAGTACTGGCGGGCGTCGACTCCTCCGTTGATGAGGTCCCACATTTGGTCGATGCTCATGACGTGGGCGCCGGAGGCGTAGCATGATTCTAGGACCATGCGGTCGTTACTGCCGACTTGGACGTCGTGTTTCTTACCCTGGCGCGCGACGAGGCGTTCGATGACGGCATCGGCTGTTTGGTTGGTTTGCGAGTACATGATCATGATGTCAGTCTCGCTGCCGCCGTGTTTCTCGACCTTGGCACCTTGTCCATCGAAGACGAGAACAACGTAGTAACTGGTGAGATTCTGGAAATCAGAGAGCTCACGGACAAGGGCATCTCGTCCTGAGCTCATATTGACCCGGTGGAGGTCAAGGAGCCATGGAGTAGCATGTATGGCACTATGACCATCGACGATAAGAACCTTCTCCATAGCTGATGAGGGGTTAGCCTTCGATAACGGCGTAGGCGTTATGGTTGTGAATAGACTCGTAGTTCTCGGCCTCTACTCGGTAGGAGAGGATCTCTGGGTGCTCGTTCGCCTTAGTAGCGACGTTACGCACGAGATCTTCTACGAAGACCGGGTTCTCGTAAGCTTGTTCGGTGACGAACTTCTCGTCCTCACGCTTGAGCAGACTGTAGAGCTGAGCACTGGCAGAGGTCTCAACCAGCTCGATGAGATCCTCGATCCAGATGGGAGAGCTCATTTGTACCGCAAAGGTAACCGTTCCACGTTGGTTGTGTGCTCCGTATTGGCTGATCGCCTTAGAGCAAGGACAGAGAGTCGTGACAGGAACGAAGACGGTTAACGTGAGATTCGTCTCACCCTTACGGTTCGTCTCGACATCAAACTCGACTTCGTAGTCGAGCAGACTCTGCTTCTCCGTGACAGGAGCAGCCTTGCTACGGAAGAATGGGAAGCGGAGGGTAACGTGCGCCTTGTCAGAAGGGAGACGTTCGAGCAGGCTCTGAGGGAGGCTCACGATGGTGCTCACCTCTAGAGGTTCTTGGTTCGCATTGAGCGCCTCGACGAAGCGGCTCATGTGAGTGCCCTTGAATTCCTTAGGTAGATCGACGGCGAGAGAGAGGGTCGCAACGGTGTTCTGCGTGTGACCGTCCTTATCCTTGATGCTGAGCGGGTAGCGGAGCGCCTTAACGCCTACGCGATCGATAGCGAGGTTACGGTGATCTGGTTCGTTCTGGGTATCAACTAGGGAAGACATAAAAATAGATGACGAAAAAAGCCTATCGGCCAAAATCCGATAGGCGTCAGTTTCTAAAGATGCTTAGATTCTAAAACCTTATGGAAGAAGGTTAAGAGCACGTGCACGTTTGATCTCACGTGTGATCTTGCGGTGTAGTTTTGCTGAGATTCCTGTAACACGACGTGGGAGGATCTTACCTGTTTCAGTAGTGAAACGAGCGAGAAGCTCTGTGTTGTGGATGTTCATTTTCTCCACAGGAATGTCAACGCGACGACGTGGCATACAACGGTTTGCTTTACGGAAAGCAATACGACGTTCGATAGTTTTTGGTTCTGATGACATAAAGTTTTAGAATATGTTGGGTTAATAGGGAAGCTTATCGCATCTCACGGTGGAGTGTACGACGATTAAGGAACGGGTTGAACTTGATTTTTTCAAGACGTCCAGGCGTACGAAGGCTCTTCTTGTTACGGGTTGATGTGTAACGAGATGTTGGTTTACCTTCAGCTTTAGCTTCAGTGCATTCGAGGATGATGATGTCTCTTGGCATAGCGGGTAGGCGATATTGACTATTTACTCGGCTTCGTCAAGAGAATTTGTTGAAGATTGTTCACCAAATCCACTATATCCGTAATCATCACGGTTTGCAGGGCGGTTTTTTTGCTCTTCTTCCCACTTCGCTTGGCAGGTTACGGTGTATCGAGCGAATGGAAGTGCTTCGAGACGCATTTGAGGGATTTCCTCTCCTGACATTTCGCATGTTCCATATGATCCACCCTCTACGCGCTTGATTGCTTGTTCGATTTCCTTGAGGGAGTCGACTTCCTTACCGAGCATATTGAGAGCGAACTCACGGTCGTAGGCTTCACTACCAGCATCTCCTTGGTGCATACCACTACCAGAAGCTTCACTACCCTCTAGTTTGTTAGAGAGCGCGTCTTCTGTTTGGTGGTGCATCGTCTCTGAGATTTGGTTGAAGAGGTCGATGAGCTTACGGTATTGGCCTACAATGAAGTCGAGCTTGTCTGCAGGGTATTTATCAGCGAATGGGAATTCTGTACTCATAGAAAATTGGTTTGATGCAAAAACACAGCAAATCCCTCTGACTGCAAGTTGAAAGTTTACGAACCTTAACTTTTTTACACTCGAGGGATATGGAACAGATATAAATAGACGATTATTCTGCGAGATAGAAGTCTACTCGGAGTCGGTCGAAGTCGACATCCTTGATCTTTACCTTGATACGATCAGCGAGGCCGATGCTCTGGTTCTTGCCCTTACGGTTATTGACGTAGCGCTTCTTCTTCTCGTCGATCTTCCAGTATCCGGGAGGGAAGTCGCGGTGCTTCACTACTCCGCGGAGCATGGTGTCCTGGAGCTCGATCATGAGGCCGAGAGGGCGTACGTCTGTGACGAGAGCCTCGAAGGCTGGGGCGGTGCGGAGATTGAAGCCCGCGGTTCCTACCGCTTGGGTGTCGAGCCACTCGAGGAGTTTGAGACGCTTAGAGTCCATCTCGGCCTCCGCAGAGGTTCTCTCGGTCGAGGAGATGTGGTCTGCGATGGAGTCGAGGGCGGCTCCCTTAGAGAGCTTATCGAGGGTCTCAGGAGGGTTCTTCAGTAGTCCCTGGAGGGCACGGTGGACAACGAGGTCCGCGTAACGACGGATAGGAGAGGTGAAGTGGGTATAGTTTGCCTTAGCGAGCCCATAGTGCCCGAGAGGCTCGATGGTGTATGAGGCTCGCTTCAGGGACTTGAGTAGGGAGAGCTTGAGCGTTTGCTCTACAGGCGTGCCAGAGAGCTTATGGATGAGGCGTTGAAGCTCGTTCTTGGAGGTGAGGTCACCGCACTTGAACCCGAGGATGCGTGCCATCTCGCCAAATTCATGGAGCTTATCGAAGTCTGGATCCTCGTGTGAGCGGTAGACGGTCGGTTTCTTCGCATTCTTGAGTGCGAGAGCGACGGCTTCATTGGCGATGAGCATGAACTCCTCGATGAGTTGGTGGGAGGCGGAGTGCTCACTCATACGGTATCCTGTGGCGCGCCCTTGGTCATTGAGATTCATTCGGTACTCGGGGAACTCCATGTCGATGGCACCATTGGCGAAGCGTTTTTGGCGTAGAATGGAGGCGAGTTGCCAGGCCTCTCGGACATGATCGGCCATGGGGTGAGCCATATTAGGACGGTCGAGCATCTCCTGCGCGTCCTCGTAAGAGAGGCGCGCCTGAGATCTGATGATAGCTGAGTAGAAGCTGGTCTTCTTGATATGCCCCTCCGTGTCGAAGGTGATGAGAGCGCACTTCGTCAGGCGGTCCTCATTGGGCACGAGAGAGCAGATGCCATTACTGAGGACGGTGGGGAGCATGGGGAGCACTCGGTCGACGAGATAGGTGGAGTTCCCGCGCTTCTGCGCCTCCTTATCGAGCTCGGTGCCAGGCTTCACATAGTGCGAGACGTCCGCGATGTGAACCTGTAGGTTCCAGCCGAGATGGACTCCGTCCTCGTCTTCGAGTCGTTCTACCCAGACGGCGTCGTCGTGGTCACGGGCGTCATGAGGATCGATCGTACAGATCGGCATGGTGCGGCAGTCGAGACGCTGTGCGGCCTCTTCTACCGGGATGGTCGTCGGGATGAGATCGGCCTCGCGCTGGACCTCGTCGGTGAACTCCATGGCGAGATTATGCGTATGGATGATCCCGAGGATGTCGACTCCTGGGCTATCGTGCCAGCCGAGAATCTCCTTCACATTTCCCATGGGCGGGAGATGTTCGACATCCCACTTATCGAGCGAGAGGATGACCTTTTGGCCCGACTTCGCTTCCCCAGAGTCATTGACTTGGACGATATTGGGTAGGCTGGCAGAGTCGGTTTCGACATAGAAGCGGCTGTTCTTCTTGAAGATCGTTCCGACGATGGAGTGGTCCGCTCTCGTCAGGATTTCTGAGACTCGACCGGTGAGTTCTCCATCAGTCTTCCCCTTCTTCGGTGGGGATTGCTTCTTGTGTTTCTTCGCATGCTTTTGCCACTTCGGTTGGTACTTGTCCTCCTGTACGACGAGGACGTGGTCTCCAGTGAGCGCGGTGCTACATTTACCAGCGGGGATATGGACGTGCGTCTGTTCACTGGATTGGGGGTGGTCTAGTTTGACACTGCCGTGGCCTGAGTTCATGATCCGGATGATCCCTGTGAGGGGGGCTGCTGGTTCGGATGCCTTAGCTCCGACGAGAGCATAGCGTGCCCGTCTGCCGATGACGATGAGTCCCTCCTTATCCAGCGAGGCTATCGCACGACGCATGTCTGCTCGGTCAGAAGGCGGCACGTGGAGTGCTCGTGCGAATTCGCTTTTGTTAAAGGCTTGGCCCGCATTCTCGTGAAGGAGCTGTAGTATTTGGTCTCTGTAAGACGGTTGAGATGACACGGTATAAGGAGAGTGGATTTTTTTGTGAAAAGCAATTGAAGTGCGGGACGTGATTCGCTAGCCTCACTCCACTTAATACTTTTTCTGTTATGAAACTATCCATAAAGTCTCCAAACCACCAGTCCGGATTTACATTAGTTGAGCTTCTCGTTGTGATCGGGATCATCGCCACGCTGGCGACGCTCGGAACAGTAGGGGCTAAAGCATCGATGGAGAATGCGCGTAAGATGGAATCAAGAGCGGATCTCGTGAATGTGACGGGAGCGCTTAATAGCTTCTACAGTGATTACGGGATCTATCCTGATGTGCCTAGTGGGACGTCTGCGTTAGCGCTAGCGGCTGGAGACAGTGTTCTTACCCTTGATGGATCTGCGAATGCTCAGAGCTTTGTCAAAGCGCTCTGTGGAGAGGATAACACTCTGAACCCTCGTGATAGCAAATACCTAGAGGCGGATAATGCGAAGGCCAATGGATCAAAGGGGATCGCGTATGATTCTAACTATAGCTTCAATGACTATTACGGTAACCCTTATGTGATTATCTGGGATTCAAACTATGATGGAGAGCTATTAGACCCACTAGTGGGGGCATCTGCGCCATCGCTCCGTGTCAAGACCGCTGGTGTAGGAACAGGATCACTCGATGTGGCAACCTACTCACTTTCTACAACGCTGGATATCAAGAGCCAGAAGAAGTTAGTCACGACTTGGTAACCCTCTAGACTCTATACGCATATGGGACTGTTATCAGGATTAATAGGGAATGCAGGCGTGATCTCGCCTGAGAAGTTAGAGAAGGATTATGGAGAACTCTTAACGGAGGGAGAGGCTTTAGAAATCGGCTTCGTCCTGATCCGTGATACCTTTATCTTCACCTCTCGACGCTTGATCATGGTTGATATCCAAGGGGTTACTGGTCGTAAGACAGAATACCTCTCGATCCCCTACAGCAAGATCACGAAGTTTAGTATCGAGACCGCTGGGCACTTTGACCTAGACGCAGAGCTCAAAATCTGGGTGGGGAGTGATCCGGAGCCAATCGAGACCAAGTTCAACAAGAAGGTCAACATCTACGACGTGCAAAAGGTGTTAGCCGCGCACGTGTAGTCTGCATGGGCTCCGCTTAGTTAGCCTACATCTCCCTTTACATTAAAGTGATGTAGGTGTATGGTTGATGTGTGACTAGGACGCAAATTCAATTCCCCGACCCTTTATATAAGGAGCTCAAAGACGTTGCCAGTAAGAAAGATTGGTCTTTGGCAGAGCTCTTACGTAGGGCTGCGGAGGCTTATTTAATCACAGTGAAAGATGATCTTCCTGCCGAACAGTGGGAGTTTCCTGTTTTACGCGGTAGTGGGGGATATTTGATAGACCCAAAGGATATCAAAGCTGAGGTGGAGGCTATCGAGCTTAAGGGGGAAGTATGAGTGTTTCTGTCGATACCAATCTTTTGGTTTATGCAGCAGATCCAGACTCCCCTCATCATGAGAAGGCTAAGAGTTTTATCCTGAATCAGGGGGAAGATCTCATATTGACTCAATTAGTGCTGGTCGAGTTGTATATGCTGCTTAGGAATAAAGTGGTCTTTAAGAAACCTTACAGTGCTCAAGAAGCTGCTCAATATTGCCAGACACTCGCACGCAATCCGTATTGGCGTTGTGTGGATTATATGCCAGAAGTGCAAACCAAGCTCTGGAAATGGGCGGAGAACACTAACCGAGGCGCTCGAAACATTATTGATGCTCGTATAGCCTTTACGCTACAACATCACGGCGTGACCCACTTTGCTACAGCTAATGTCAAAGATTTTCAGGGTTTAGGGTTTGATAAAGTATGGAATCCGTTGAAAGAATCCTTTTAACGGACTCGCATATG
>WTJZ01000064.1:0-6225 GCA_011524615.1 Akkermansiaceae bacterium
CGGCAATGGACGATTAACCCGGACCATTACTAATTGGTCCGTGACTGGAGGCACCACAAATTCCGACGTCGGTGTCTATAATCCAACGAGCGAATACAGCTCTGGGATAACCGGCAATAACGTAATCTACATGGTTACTAACACGAACGGTAAGAGAAATAACCTCATCCAGAACACGACCACAAGCATGGTACCGGGCACGACCTACACACTGCGCGTCAATGTCGGCCACCGTGGGGCAGGCTCCCGAACCAACTTTGCTGGATACCAGGTAGCATTACGATGCGGTAATAGAGTGGTCCGCTCAACGGGTAGCCTCAATGCGCCACAAGCAGCAGGAACCTTTGGAGAAGTTATCTTAACCTACACTGCTACTCCAGCTGATACCGGAATCATTGGCGTACAGTTCGGATCAGGCACTAATGCGGGTGCGGGTGCCGCCGTCGACTTTGATAATATCCGCCTCTCTACAGGCAGTGGCACTGCCATCACAGAGAGAGTCTGGGATGGTAAGAACGTGATTATGCCAGCAGAGCGCCATGTGAAGAACACCTCCTTCGAGCGAGTCGCATTAGACAATGGCCGTACCTATAAGACATTCGCTTATTGGGATGTATACGGGAATACAAACAACTCAGACTTAGGTATGTATAACCCGACCAATGAATACACCGCAGGCATTGGCGGTAACAACATTCTCTACATGGTGACCAACACCCGTGGACGTCGCCATAATGTAAGACAGACGCTCTCCACGACAATGGTACCAGGCAAGACCTATCGACTCACCGTAGATGTCGGTCAACGTGGTGCAGGCTCGCGCCAAAACTTCGCTGGATATCAAATTTGCCTCCGCTCTGGTGGGCGCCTAGTACGTCAGGTCAGTAATTTGACCCCACCAAGCCGCACCCCAGGTCAGTTTGGAACTGTCGTCCTAGAATATGTAGCACGCGCTGCAGACACAGGCGCTATCGGAATTCAACTCGGGTCAGGTACGAATGCTGGTCCAGGTGCTGCCGTAGACTTTGATAATGTTTCGCTCACTATTGACGGAGAGTCCTATGGAGGCAGTGTCCTGGCAACGTCAAACCCAGTCTCTAATGTCGCTATCCGATCTACAGGAAACAGTGTTCTGAATGTGAAATTAACGGACCGCCAAGTAGTTCAGCGTTCACTTAGCAATGAATTCACCAGTGTGAAGTTCGAAGGAACTTGTTCTTCAGCGGCGAACCGTATCCAGATCCGCGTGATTAACCGAGCGAATGGAACCCATACAGGGTGGAAAAACCTCGATAACGTAACGAATGGCCGCTATTCAGGGACATACGACTTAGCCCCAGGCTGGTATCGTGTCCTCCTACGTGCTCGCAACAGCAGCAATCAGGTTATCCGAACCATCGCTGTCAATCGCCTAGGTGTAGGTGACGTCTTCATCACTGCAGGCCAGTCCAATTCCGCTAACTTTGGCCAAACCAAGCATACTGCTCGATTTGACTCAGTCAGTTGGTGTAATGTCACCAATGGCACATGGACCCATGCTACAGATACACCGGGTAATCCTTCGCAAAACCCATTCGCTGCAGGTGGTGGCTCCTATTGGCCGATTTTCGGAGATATGATCTCTAACAGAAACCGCGTACCGTGTGCCTTTGCCGTCGTAGGTGACGGAGGCTCTCCTGTGAGTTCATGGCGTCCAGACATTGTCCCTCAGGATAACTATCCTAACCTCCGTGCCGCTATCGGATTGATGAAAGCCACAGGGTTCCGTGCGATCCTCTGGCACCAAGGAGAGGCAGAAATCGGCCGTCGCACCCCAAATGCGAATTACATGAGAGACCTCCGCAGCGTGATCGCACAATCTCGTACAGATGCAGGCTGGACAGTACCTTGGTACGTCTCCCGCGTACACATGACCACAGCTCAGAACCAAGTCATCTCTTCTGACTCTAGCGTCTATGCTGGACCTGCGACAGACCCACTAACAATGGCTGGAGGGATGCGATATGACCGCGTACACTTCTCCACCCGCGCTCTCCCGGTAGTGGCAGAGATGTGGTATCAGTCTGTTTATGGATCCTCTTCCAGTGGTCGAGGCAATGGCGCCATTGCTCGTATTGGAGGTACCATTAATCTTGCTGCTACAGGTGCTAACGCAGGAGGCAGCACAGGACTTGGTGGATACACGACAGCCTCAGCTGGTACGATCAACATCATAACAGAGAGTCTCCCTATCGTACATGTGAACCAATTGTATAATAAGTATATCCAGACCAGTGGCGCCTCAGGAGCTCGCACCTGGCAGGCGTGGCTAGACGACGTAGAATTGACAGCAGACGCAGATGGCCACTTCCTCATTGGTCGTAACCTCAAGCTCAAAATCCCAGCAAGTGGTGTCCCACTCCTAAGCGGTAACTACTACCGTACAGAAGAGGAACTACGCAACTACACCTCAGGTGATGTCAATATGACCCTAAAGGTGAAGATCACAGACGCTGAGGGTGCTACAGGCGAAAAGACCTTCGATCTCACCGTTCGTTACCCTGATCCTTTTGCCCCTACTTCTATCGGACTTGGTTACTTCTGGAATACAGACTCTCGAGACGATGTCGGTAGTGATGCCATCATGATGTCTAGGATTTACCAAGGCTTAACAAATGTCCGTGAGATCTTTGATGATGCCCGTGTTCTCCATAGAGTTAATGCATTTGGATACACTCCTCACTACAACCCTCCGGCCTCAGCCACCTCTGGTAATAACTACATGGACATGTCGAGAGTCTTTAAGGGAACACTCGGACAAGATAATTCCGCAGAACAGACGAACGAACGCGTTAATGGGAGAATCGAGTTCAAGAAAGTAGAGTACGTTTCGGCGGCAGCCCACCCAGGCAACCCTATTAACCGAACTCACTTGGTAGGATCTTATGATGCTCCGACCTTTAGAGAGAGGTTTAACTGTAACATGGGGCAATTCATTTACTCTCGAACTCCTGGAATTGGAGATAATCTGGGCACCGCTGGCTTAGGCGAATTTACCCCTGGTTTATCTGTTATCGCCTCCAGCCATATTCAGCATAATATTGCAGTCCACGAACTAGGACACACCTTCAAAGCGTCTCACGATGAGTGCTGGATTGTGTCCCCTCAGTACTTCTCTGTCATGCACCCATCTTGGCATCCGAGCGCTATGAAAAACTTCTTCTCTAATAAAAATCTCTATAATTCAGTCCATGGCTGGCTAGGAGATGATGATCATAGTAGTATCGACTATGTACTCGCATATAAGAATATCATTGCCGAAAACTTAGAAGAATAATGAATTTATCGAAGCTGGATTTCATCCTCATTACCATCATCACAGGCCTACTAGCACTCATTGGATATCTGGCTAGAGGCTCCGCACTAGATAGCTCGCTGACGCCTGCTGTAGCGACTACACTGAAGTCGGATCGATCCGCTTCGATAAATCAATCCTATACCATCGTACGAGATGATATCTCTGAGATGTTACAGGATAGGCAACAATACTATCAGAGTAAGCGTGAGGAACGAGAGCAAACTCAATACTGGGAGCTCTCCTCACGCCCTCTTCCTGAGACTCGCTCTAATGAGGACTTTGGGTGGACTGGAGTAGATCTCGTGGACTCGAATGATCTCAAGTTGATCTCCAACAACTCGAGGATGCAGGCACGCCTAGAGCGGGAGAACGCATGGACGAATAAGAGAGAATTAGTCTACCTGAAGGAAGCGTTCTTAAACAAAGCTCAGCAGTTAATCACGGGAGAATCAGACCACATAGATCTCCCTGGTTTTGATGGAGACGTCTTCAAGGTCATCGTGCCTCAAGATAAACTACATCTAGACCGCCCTGGCGAAATGTTAGGTGCTTTCGTCGGATATGTAGACGGTCACCCCGACCAAATCGTTAAGGCTGGTATGTGCGGAGAAACTTGGTCCGTAGAGATCTTCCAAGACGGGATGCAAATCATTGAAATCACAGGACGCCCAGACTCAGGTGGAGAGTGGGTCATCGCGGAAAAGGATCTCGAAAAACAACATGCTGCAGAAGGCTCCATTCCTTGTGCTCAACCCAGAACTCCTGATGATTTAGCAAGAGCTCTGTGAGAGCCATCCCGCCTAGATATCACCTTCCTTAATGATGACAAAAACGACCTCCTTTCTCTTAGCTCTTATCTGCGTTCTCTCTGCGGTACTCCTGTATCAATTGCGCCCTCTCATCTCGACATCTGAGCCCCTCCAGAGCGCATCCGAGCAATCTTTAACCTCACAGCGCACGCGCTCTCATCATGGAAACCTGTATGCTCTGTTTAAGCAGAAGAAGCTCTCCGAGTTCTCATCAGAAGAGCTCCTACTCCTCCTAGAGACACAAGATGCGCAGCTCTTAACCAACCTCGCTGGCAAGTTTAGTATGGCATACAACAAGTCTCCAGAGAGCACTGTCGCATTATTAGAACAACTGGCGCAGGACGCTATGGCACAGGGTCTAGCTGGATCCTACCTACAGCTCACAGCTCAGGTAAAGAACGCACAGGAACTTAACCAAATAGAGTACAATGTCGTCGAAACCTGGCTACTCAATGACCCTACAGCATGCCTTGGCGACGCATATAAAGCACAGCAGCAAGGAGAGCTATCGCATAGACTCTCGTTATTATGTGCCGTTTACATGCAGAATGAGGCTCTACAGATAGAAGACTTATTATCATGGGGTGATGGCCTTGCTAAGGATCGAGGCCTACTTGCTCAGAAGTTAACAGTCCACCTTGCGGAAGACTCCAGAGATGTCATCCAAGAATACTTCCAACGCAATATTGACCAGAGCCAAGTCCAAGCGAGTTTAATCCCATTACTCCTCCAGAGCCCCAAAGAACGTGCACGCTCACAAATGGAATGGCTAGCCACTGTCGATTTATCTCAATGTAAATTTACCCCCGAAGTCGTCGGAGCCCTGTTTTCTGGAATCGCAAAAAAGGACCCCCAACTCTTAGTCGATACCCTCAATGACACGGACTACCTAGAGACCTTTTTGACTGATGATCAACGAGAGAGTAACTTGGCAGACTTCCATTACCAAGAACTCTATGACCGCGTCTTATACCACTACATTCATAACATCGTGAAATACGAATTCGAGAATGCCAACCTCGCCGTGGATCATATCATTAATCCCCATGTGAGAAAAGCCGCCGAAGAGCAGATCGCCAGTGTGCGCCCCCTCTTCGAACAACAACAGAGGCTCAACAGTCACATAGGTGCTCTCGAACAATAGTTACGCTATCCAGCCCGTTAGTACCTGCTCTTACAGGATCTGTCCTGCTTTGTTGACTAGAAGGCTTAAAGAGAACCACAGAGAATCACAAAATTACGCGAAAGAGATACCGCCGCCTAATTCATCCTTGTAACGACCTCCCCCTTGTCATTCTCTGTCCAAACAAGATGACCAAACCCGAATACAATGACGATTACTCTTCCTGTGAGGAGACATACGCTACGCTCAGGATATTCGATAATCATTTATCACCAGATTCGATCAGTGCGAGGCTGAAGATAGAACCAACGAGAACTCTGGCTAAAGGTGAAGCAAGAGGTAAGCAAGGCCGAGTTAATCAATCTAATGGGTGGTTTTTATCCTCTGAACATCACGTTGTATCACTCGACACAAGGAGACACATTGATTGGATATTAGATCAACTAAGCTCCAATTCTCTGGAGATCCTTCAAATGCAAAAAAACGGAGCCAAGATAGATATTACGTCATTTTGGGTGTCTAAATCAGGCAACGGAGGGCCGATGTTATCCCCCTATCAACTACAACGCCTCTCGGAGATGCAGATCGAAATCTGTTGGGATATCTATATCGGTGAACAAGACGTATAGGAATCCAAAACTCTAAGCACAGCTTACAGTAAGGGACTAATCTGATAAGCTATCACTTGTTGAGCAGTCCCGACTATGTCAGTTCTGGTTGCTGCTTTTCTATGTTTATTCCATAACAGAAGCGAATTCCACCCCTATTTGGGTTCAGTGCATCTACGGACACATCAGCAGGTGCTGATTAACTCTGCCTGAATACAGCTTGTTCAGAAAAAGAAGTCTAGTCTTGCGAGCTACTTTACCAGAGGTTAAGCATTCACCAAAATTTCTCATGTTTTCTCATGTTTTCTCATGTTTTCTCATGTTTTCTCATGTTTTCTCATGTTTTCT
>WTJZ01000064.1:6325-7112 GCA_011524615.1 Akkermansiaceae bacterium
CATTTTAGAAAGATTAAGAGTAAAGACTTACCGAAGATAATACACACACAGCAGCTAGGTGATCTGATACTTCATTTGAATTACCTGGTTGAACGTAACGGAGATCTTCATCACTTAGCTAAGGACGCCCTTCTTCCGTCAGATATACAGAAGGCTGAATTCATACATTATTCTTTAGTTAAGGAAGATAAGTCAGGCATTCACATTGGGTTCCATCCTCCATCAAGAGGAAAGGTAAAGTGTGCAGATTGGTCTAAAATGATTGACGCAGCATATAGCAAAATATCAACAGATTGGCGCATTATAATTCGCTCTGGTTCAAAAATCTTCGCAGAATTACTGAATGATTACAGAATGGTGTGCAGTGATATAAATATGGTTACAGAGTCACTAAAACTTAAGTCGATCAAGATTCTTGACGATGGAAGCTTTGAGCTATCTTGTCCACCTACTGATCCATTCCCTAGTTATGATCTAAATGTGTCTATCTCAAAGGATTTCAAGGTAGTGTCCTTCTCCTTCGACGGTTAGCGTTATTTTCTGAAGTCTGTCCCGAATGGTACGAACTTAAGCACTATTTCGAAGAATAAATCCCTTATGGTATAGGGAATAATAAGGTCAAATGGAGGTTTCTTATCAGGTCATAGTCAATATATTCTCAGAAGTGCGGCCACAATTTTCGCAAGTGGCGTTAGCCCCTTTATTTATCACGAAAATACGCTTAAGTTCGTACCATTCAAGTCTGTCCCTTACTCTGAAGGCTTTACATACCTTCGTAAACGTCGAG
>WTJZ01000298.1 GCA_011524615.1 Akkermansiaceae bacterium
GAAGTGCACCCGTTCTTCCAGTTAGAGAATGTGACTTCTCACAAGGACTTGAAGATCTCAGGAATGTGCTTCTCGGGTGAATCGATCATTGCCGTAACGATGTCGCCTGACCGTCTTAACAAGAGCCCTGACCACGCAGGTCGCGTAGTGAAGGTGGAGAATGTACTTGCTGGAGCTACTGGTGAGGTCAAAATTACGGAACTAGTTACAGGACTCTATGAGCCAGGAGCGATCCAGGTCGTGAATGGTTCTATCTATGTGGGTACCAAGACACAGATCTTACGCTTTGATAATGTGCTCAATGCTCAGGCTCCAGTAGATGCTTCTCAGGGAGTCGTGCTTTATGATGGCTTGTCTACTAAGAACTTCCACACATACACCATTGGGTTCGAAGAATACCATAAGGACGGTGAACTCTATCTCTGCGGTAACCTTACTACTGCAATCTTACTAGGAGGGAGACGTGCTAAGATGACACCTCCAAATGAGGAAATGTATCGTGGGTCTAACTTTATCTTTGGTCCAGTGACAGGGAGCGAGTCTCCAGCTGATCTCTCGGTCGAGTTCATTGCGGGAGGGTTCAGAACCCCTAACGGTCTAGAGGTCGGCCCCGAGAATGAGATCTATGTCGCTGATAATCAGGGGGTGTTTAACCCCTCTAATGAGCTCATCCGACTCGAAAAAGGCGGGTTCTACGGACACTACCTCTATAACAAGGGCGGGAGACAGGCTGCTCATCAACCAGAGAATATCGATGCGAATAAAGGTGGCGCGCACGGTCAGCGTCCCGCCACAGTGCATCTACCACAGGGAATCGTGGCGCGTTCTCCAGCGCAGCCGCACGTCTTGCAGGGGTTGACCGGTGAGATGGCGGATTACAATGGGCAAATCTTACTCTGCGAATTCACCGGCGGGAGTCTATTGCGCGTCGCGTTAGAGGAAGTGGACGGACAATGGCAGGGTGTTGCCTTTAAGCATACCGGTGGTGTGGCTGATCAAGATGGTAATGGTGGCTTTACCGGTGGGCCTAATCGCTTAGTACAGGGGCCTGATGGTCATTATTACATTGGGCAGATTGGCGCTGGAGGGCTCTGGGAGTTCAACGGTTCTCCAGGGGGGCTGCAGAGGCTCAAGGTCAAAGGGCAGAAGCCTGCAGACTTTAATGAGATCTTGACGGTCAAGGTAGCGGATGGAGGTTTCGAGATTGAGTTCCTCAAGCCGATCAAGGCACTGGCAGCGGATGAACTCGATATCTCTCAGTGGACATATATTCCGACCAATGGTTACGGCGGTGCACCCGTGGGAACAGAAAAGCTTAAGTGTCAGAGCGTGAAACTCCTAGAGGGCGGGAAGAAGGCATATCTCCAGATCGATGGTCTCAAAGATGGTAGCCCTCAATACGTGCATAAAAAGGATTACTACAGTTCTGCCAATACAGGGTATGTTGTACAGGTGAAACTCAAGTCGAGTGCTGCGGTATATAAGGACCTCTATACTAAAGAGTTCTGGTATACCCTACATAAGAAAAAGGGAGGTCGAGACCTCGCGAGTGATCAGATAGTTAAGGCAACGGCAGCCGAGCAGGCAAAGGCAAAGTACGATAGTCTCTGTATCTCCTGTCACGTTGCGCGAGGCAGTATCTGGGCTGCTCCTGATCTCAAGGGCATCCTCGGCCGTGAGCAAGTCGTACTCAAGGCTGGTGTGGAGCAAAAGGTGACCGTAGACCGAGAGTACATCATTAATGCCATCATGAACCCTGAGTCTGAGAAGGTTCTCAAGTATAAGGATGTCTACATGGCACAGCTCGGCATCAAACGAAAAGAAGCAGAGGCTCTAGCAGACTACATTATCCAACTCAAATAATGCGCAGAACATCTCGATAGAGACCTGCTCTCCTAAGAGTGAGTTATGAGAGCAGTTGCTCTGTATGATTCAGCCCCTTTTGGTTCTCCAGAAGGGGCTGAATTTATATCGCAGAGGCTGCTCGCTTAGCCAAATGACGAGAG
>WTJZ01000283.1:0-920 GCA_011524615.1 Akkermansiaceae bacterium
CGATAATTCATGAGTTCATCATATTATCCCTTATAGTCTTGGATGAATGCCACGTCCTTGAGCCTCTTTTCTACGGCGACGTCGATCATAAAGTCGGAACGCTCCCCCTTGTAATAGTATACTTTCTGGCGTTCATGCCCAAGATGGGCATACCACGGTTATCGCCGTAATGTGTGTTACTCGCTTTGCTCGGGAGGATTGTTTGTGACGGCGGGACGCCGTCACTCCCCTTTTTTAAAAAAAGGGCCTCCTGTCCCTTGCTGGGGACTAGGAGGCCGCTGGTTGGTGCGCGAGACGCTACGATGTATTAGTCTACGATGGTTGCTTGCTCGTCGCGGAAGGCGGTCTTCATGACGTCTTCGCGGATGCTTTCGTCGCCCTTACGCTTGGCCCAGAGGTAAACGATGGGGGATGCGATGAAGATGGAGGAATACGTTCCGACGATGACCCCGATGAGGATGGCGAAGGAGAAGTCCTTGAGAGCCTGGCCACCAAAGATGAAGAGGACGAGCACTACGAAGAAGGTGGTGAGGGAGGTCAACACCGTTCGGGAGAGGGTGGAGTTGATCGCCTCGTTCATGAGGCTCTCGATGCTGCCCTTCTTAGTGGTGAGGGTCTCACGAATACGGTCAAAGACAACGATGGTGTCGTTAATGGAGTAACCTGCAATGGTGAGGATGGCTCCCACGTGGATGAGGGAGAACTCTGAGGTGCCTGTAGCCCAGCTGTAGGCAGCTACTGCTCCTAGCACGATCACGAGGTCGTGGAAGAGGGCGAAGAAGGCTCCAATCGCGAAGGAGAACTCGAAGCGCACGGTGATGTAGATCATGATCCCGAGGAGACCAATGCCGAGGGCGACGAGGGAGTTTACGAGGAACTCTTTACCCAGAGTCGCGCTGACGGTCTCGTTAGATGCCTCT
>WTJZ01000283.1:930-2001 GCA_011524615.1 Akkermansiaceae bacterium
GTGCGGTGATGGCGCTGACGTCATCGGTAGCACATTTCACACTGATGAGCTTACCTGCGGATTGGGTAGTCTCTTCCTGGATGAGAGGGAGCTTCTGGAGGTCCATCGTGCTGAGTGCGGCGGTCGCTTGGTCTGCCTTTACGTCGATGTCACCGACCTGGAACTTAATGACGGAGCCACCGAGGAAGTCGATCCCGAGGGACTTATCACCACGGATGCCAAGCATTCCGAGTGCGACGACGATGATGCCGATGGAGAGTGGGAAGGCACCCTTACGGAGCCCCATGAAGCCGACGTTCTTCTTAGCAAAGAGTTGGGCGAAGTTGAGGTTCTTAATAAGGCCTGCATCTGCACCCCAGTAGAAGAGGACGCGCGCTACGACGAGAGCGGTGAGGAGGGAGGTGAGGATACCAATGGTAAGGGTGATGGCGAACCCTTTGACGGTACCTGATCCCAGTGACATCAGGATGAAGGCGATGATGAGGGTGGTGATGTTGGCATCAAAGATAGCGGAGAATGCCTTCTCAAAGGCGAGCTTAATGGCGGTGCCAACGGACTTACCTGCTTCCTTCTCCTCACGGAGACGCTCGTAAATGAGGACGTTGGCATCCACTGCCACACCAATGGTGAGGATGATACCTGCGATCCCCGGTAGGGTGAAGGTAAAGCCAAACATCGCCATGATCCCGAAGAGGATGAGAATGTTCACGGAGAGACCGATAAGGGCGATGATGCCCGCAAGTCTGTAGTAGAAGAGGATGAAAACGAGCGTGATCGCGAGGCCTACAATACCAGAGATAATCCCTTGGCTGACTGTGGCTTGTCCGAGACGCGCAGAAACCTCACGGGCTTCTTCGATGATGAGCGGGTTCGTGAGCGGGTTCTCTAGACCATTGGCTAGGCGACGGCACTCTTCCTGGGAGTCGAGGCCTGAGACTTGGAAGTTACGTCCGAGGGTGGACTGCACTGTTGCGCTACTGATGACTACACCATCGAGCACACATGCCATTTGGTCGCTACCAAGGTTCATTTTGCTCGTAGTTTCGAGCATCTTGTCGCCACCTTCACCAT
>WTJZ01000144.1:0-2550 GCA_011524615.1 Akkermansiaceae bacterium
TATGTTTTGGCAGACTTTACAGGGACGGACTGGTGTCACTTTTGTGTGAAGTTGCATGAGGAGATATTTGCTGATCCGGTATTTAAAGAAGGGGTGGCCGAGGACTTTGTATTGTTGATGGTGGATTACCCCAAGGATAAATCTCAGCAGAGCGCGGAGGTGATTGCGCAGAATGAGGAATTAAAGGCGAAGTATGCGATCAAGGGGTACCCTACAGTCTTATTGCTCGATGCTAGAGGGAAGGTCTTTGCGGCTACAGGGTATCGGAAGACGAGCCCTGCAGAATATGTGAGACATCTCAAGAAGTATGTGCGGGCCAAAGAGGAAATGAATGCCTTGATAGCGCGCGCGGAGGAGTTGGAAGATGTGATTGAGTCGCGTGATGAAAAGTTGAAGCTGTATGGAGAGTTGATTCAGTTGGTTTCAAATGGGAGTGAGCAATACTTTGATGATGAGATCAACGAGTTTCTCTACCTCTCACAGGAGCGCGAGACACCATTGAGTCAGATGCTATTACAGCGGAGGAGGCATATGGAGATCCATGAACAAGGGCGAATGAAAAAGGATGTCAGTGTGATGCGACGATACTACGACCGAGAAGTCCGTTTCCTGAAAGGGAGGATGTCCCATTACTGTACCCCAGAAGAGCAAAAAGAGGCCGATGAAGAGCGCGTAGCAGTCTTGAACTCCTTACCAGATGAGCAGGAAGCCCTCTATGAGCAACTGCGAGAAGATGCGATAGCCGCCTGTCATCGCTACATCGAGACCTACACCAGGAAGCCAGATTTAGATATCTACCTACGTCGAGCCTACTGGATGCAGGGGGAGGACGTAGGGCGTAATGCCCAACTCTATGATGAGATCATCACGGAATTATCATTGAAGAAAGAAGAGCAACTGCGCGTGATGGCGATCAAGATGCGCATTGCGTATGCGGAGGATTACCCGCAGGCCTTGGCGACGTATGAAGAGATGGTTGCCCTCGACGAGCGCTCAATGACGACGAAAAATGCGCGGATGGTTTTACTCAAGATCAAGAAGGCGCATGGGGAGCAATAAAAGCACCCGCGAGATGAGGCAGAGACGAGGATGCGTCTTTGCGTGACAAAAGGGTGGGGCTATGTTGAAAGTGAGGTTGTGTTACAAAAACTCTCGCAAACGATAAATACAATAACGGGGCCTAAGCCATGTCCTTCTTGTGGTAAGAAGGCACAACCACAGCAGAAAGGGCATAATCTGGCGGTGTGCCCGCTCTGTGGATATGAAGCGAGTTTGACAGAGTGGCTCACTTATCACAATGAGTATGAGGCGCAACAATGGAACGACCCCGACCGTGAGCCTACGGGGTCGACGATCAAAAAGCGGGTGGTCGGAGAAGAGGTGACCTGGGCGATCCCGGCAAAAAGGAAAATGAACTTTATAATGGTCTTTGGCCTCATATGGAGTGTCTTTATGGTCGTGTTTAGCATCGGGATGATCCCTGCGGCTCTCAAGGGAGAGGTCGAGGGGAATATGCCGACTTGGATGATTTTCCCTTTTATTGGGGTATTTTGGGTTGTGGGGTTATCGCTCTTATTTTACGGAGTCTATAAGGCGTTTGCGAGGCATGTGTTACTGTTGACGGGAGGGCAACTGGTGTATGTGAAATCCCTCTTCAATCGTAAGACGAAGAGAGTCTTTGCGAGAGAAGAAATTGTCTCTGTGGATTTAGTCAGCTTTTATTCGCAGAACTATCAACCTGTCTATGGGGTGAAGATTTCGACGGGAAGAAAGTCGTTGAAGTTTGGGACGGCGATGACGGAGGATGAGAAGTCATGGCTCGTATCAGATCTGAGGCGTTATCTGTTTCCCTCGACGGAAGTGCCGGCAGCGGAGCGTTCCTATGTGATGGCGGGAGGTACAGGTGCGACAGCTGGAGTCATGCCGGAGAGCTCTGGTTCGGAGAACTTTGCAGTGCGTTTTGCGCCCCCTAGTAACCCGGCTTTGGGGATCTTCATGGGACTTGTCTTTGCGGGAATCGGGACCGGAGTGTGGTATTGGCGACACTTCATGCCGGGACATGAGTTTAATGGGATCGATTGGTTCATGACCTTGTGGTCAGTTCTGTTTGGAGGGGCGGGATATTACCTACTGATTTACACCTGCTATCAGATCGGACGCGTGGTGGAGGTCGTGGGGACGATGACTCAAGTGAAGGTGTATGCCGTGCGGGGGGATAGTCGCAGGGAGAAGAAGTCGATCAACCGCTCAGAGATCAAAACAGTGCGCCTAGTGAGTACGAATCAACAACAAGAGAGTCTGAAGCTACAAACCGAGACAGAGTCCGTCACGGTGGTGATGAGACAAAAAGGAGAGCTGACGCAGGGGCACCAGGAGTTGCGTAGGCATCTCTCGCTCTAGTGCTTGTGATGAAATGAGGGCTGCGTTCATGCGAGGTACTCCACAATAGAGTCTACGAGAGCTGCTCCTCTGGCGGTTGTTTTGATGCGGTCGTCTTGGATAGTGATGAGGCCATGCTCTATGAGAGGAGTAGGGTCAGCGGGTGCGAGG
>WTJZ01000144.1:2650-7054 GCA_011524615.1 Akkermansiaceae bacterium
GAGGAACTTTTGGAAGTAGGCGGTATCTTCTTCGTACGTGAGATTATAGCATGAGAGGTGATCTGGGGCGAGAGTGATGGCGGTCTGCAGTGTCTCACGCCAAGACTCGAGGGTCTGACCGGGCGTGGCAAACATTAAGTCGATACTGACTTGTGGGATACCAGCCTGTCGCAGGAGGTGATAGGATTCGATCGCATGCTCTCTAGTATGGTCCCTGCCGAGAACCGAGAGTTGTGCTGGGTCGAAGGACTGGACGCCTAAGGAGACGCGATTGACTCCGAGAGAGCGGATCAGTTCGGCCTTTCGCAGGTTAAAGGTAGAGGGATTGGCCTCTAGAGTGACTTCTTGAGCATTGGAGAGAAAGGGGGCGAGCCCGGTGAAGAGTTGCTCTAAGTGGGTGGGGGAGAGCAGAGACGGGGTACCTCCACCTAGATAGACGGTTTGAAACTCTGTGATTCCATAGTGTTTGGTCTGCCATGAGAGTTCCTTCAGGAGCGCCTCGATAAAGGCGGTCTGCGAGGTGTTGCCTGGCTTATGCTTATAGAAGGAGCAGTAAGGGCAGATCTCATGGCAGAATGGGATATGGAGATAGAGGTGCATTTGAGAGTTGAATATTAGGAGCGTAGTGCTCTTATTGGGAGAGTGCAAGATGTGAAGCTAGACGGGGACTTAGTAAAGGATGTATCGAGATCATTTTACCTTACCCTCAGATTATTACCCTCCGATATTCGGGAGGTGATCTCCTTGGGATATCTGATCGCGCGAGCGAGTGATACGATCGCGGACACTGCTGGGGCCGACTTAGGCGCGCGTCAGAAGGCGCTGAATCTCTACGAGCAGAGTATTCTCGACCGTCGATATGATCCCGAGCTAGAGGTGCTCGTAGGAGCGCTGTTTAGCGAGCAAAAGCATGAGGGTGAGCGCGTCTTGATGGCGCAACTTGGAGGTGTGATTGCATCCTTAGAGCGCTTTACTACGGCCGAACTCGCGCTATTAGAGAAGGTGTCGGTGACCATTATCAAGGGGCAACGATGGGATCTAGACTATTTCCAGGCGAAAGGGCAACTCATCCAAGTGGCCGAGGCGTCCGAACTCGAGGAGTATACCTACCTCGTAGCGGGGTGTGTGGGCGAGTTTTGGACGGAGGTATTGGCCCTACATGGGTACATCAGAGCAGAGGATCATGAACAGATGCTCGACTGGGGGATTCACTATGGCAAAGGCTTACAGCTGACAAATATTGTGCGAGATATCCCAGAGGACTATGAGAATGGTCGCATCTATATCCCCAGTGATACGAATGACCTCCCGGCAGTAATCGCCGCATCTGATGAGTGGGTGGAGCGCGCGAAGTCGTATCTAGAAGAGGGGCGCCTCTATGCGAAAAAGATTCAATCGAGACGCTTGCGGGGAGCCACTGTCTTACCCGCGCGATTAGGCGTGAAGACCTTGGACTTGATTCAGCAGACCGACCAACAGGTGAGAGCGCAGCAAAAAGTGAAGGTGGAGAGAGCGGTTGTCCTAAGAGAGATGATGAAAAGTCTTCTTTTTTCTTGAGTAGAGGAGCAATGTATAGGGTAAGTCATGAGTATGTTATTAAATATCCATGTTAACCCAGAGGAATACCGCCGGTTCACTACTCTGACCTCTTACGGGGCGTACGATGGAAAGTTGAGACAGGCTGCTTATCCAGATTTTAACCCAGTGCTATTCATTGTCATTAGCTTAGTACTTGTTGGTTTATCGATCGTCTTTAATGACAAGGTCCAGATTGCCCTTCCTCTCCTAGGGATTGGGATTGCGATTGGCGGAGCCATCTATTTCGGCCTAGAAGTGTGGAAGAATAAGCGCTTCTTTAGTAAGCTACTCGCTGAGAACGAAGACCTAGCCGTGCAGGCGACAGAGCACCGCTTTAGTGAAGAAGGAGTCACTCTGAAGAACGAATCAGGAGAGTTTACCTATAATGCACAGTCCTTTCAACGTGCTTTCGAAGATGATGCTCTGATTCTCGTCTATCTGAGCCCAGTGAGAGCGTTGATCTATCCGAAGCGAGAGCTCTCTAAAGAACAACAAGCTTTTATTAAAGGCTGGGTGAAAGGCTTTGATATCGAGATCAAGGACTTTGAGGACCAAGTCAGACGTCGCTAAGCGATTAAATGCGTCGATAGATGAAGCACATTCATCTATCATGAGGTCTTTGCTATCAGAGACCGACTGTAGCAGGAGCCACTTAAAAGGGAGATTTCGCTTTAGTAATGTTGGGTGGGCGCAGGTAGACAACCTCTCTGGGAGCTTGTAGCCAAGCGCTTTGGGCAGTTGTTGAGAGGGTCTGCCAGTAATGAATGAGTTGCGTTGCCGAGGAGGTGGTGATCGAGATCGAATTTTTGACCTCATCAGAGAGCGGTAGTTTCTCAACAGGCTCAAAGGTAACGAGCGCATGATCACATTCCGCAATTTGAGCCGCGAAGGGTTCGGCCTCTAAGATCTGAGGGGTAGGGGCCTCAGGCGAGATGGAAAAGTACGCCCCTCTGCGCGCATCACCGACTAATACGTATGGAGTAGGGTGAGTGATCCCATAAACCGAGGGGAGTGTGACTAGGTCGCAGTTGAATGAGAGCGCGAGCGCTTCTGCGGTGGCGAGTCCGACGCGGGCTCCGGAGTATGAGCCTGGACCGGCCCCCACTAATACCGTCTGTACCTCACCTTTGAGCTCGTCTAGACAGAGTGCTAATTCGTCAGCGAGAGGGACATTGACTTGGTTTTGGTTGGGGAACGAGCGTTCGCTGAGGGATCCATCTGGATGGAGAAGAGCGATCGATGCAGGTTCTGCGGAGGTCTCAATAGCGATAATCATGTGTAAATATAGGACTAAATGTGCGGTAGAAGAAAATCAATTCATGATTTCTTTTGTTTCTCCCTTGATAGTCTGTGAATTTGTGGTTTTAGTGATGCAAAATCAATATTGTTTAATATGTCAGACTACGCAAAAGGACTAGAGGGCGTCATAGCCAATGAATCAAAATTATCAAAAGTAGAAGGGTTAGCTGGAAAGCTCTCATATCTCGGGTATTCAATCGACGACCTCGTAGAGAATTGTTCTTTTGAGGAAGTCACATACCTCCTGCACAATGGGCGCCTCCCAACAGCGGATGAGCTTACCGAACTTGAGCAAACACTCCGCGCGGATCGTGAACTCCCAGAGGGGATTCTCGAATACTTAAAGGCAGCTCCGAAAGATGCACTCCCAATGGATATCATCCGTACGGGTGTTTCGATGTTAGGTCTCTACGACAAGCGGGCTGGTATTGGTGAGCCAGACCAAGAGGCAAACCGCCTAGTTTCTCTTTCTATTATTGCGAAGATGCCTGTAATCGTTGCGGCATTCCACAGATTCCGTAATGGCCAAGACCTCCCACCTGTACGTGGTGATCTTTCTGAGGCAGCACACTTCCTCTACCTCATTACTGGTGAAGAGCCATCATCTGCGGCTGTTAAGACGCTCGACATTGCATACATTCTCCATGCGGATCACGGTATGAATGCTTCGACCTTCTCTTCACGTGTTACAGTTGCGACGCTCTCTGACATGTACTCTGCGATCACCTCAGCAGTAGGAACGCTCAAGGGCCCACTTCACGGTGGTGCGAATGAAGGCGTGATCAAGATGCTTCTAGAGATCGGTGAGCCAGAGAACGTTGACGCGTATGTAGAAGACTGCCTCGTGAACAAGAAGAAGATCATGGGAATCGGTCACCGTGTCTACAAGGTACTAGACCCACGTGCCCCACACCTTCAGAAGATGGCTATTAAGTTGACCGAAGAACTCGGTGAAGCGAAGTGGATCAACATGTCTGAGCGCATCGCTGAGATCATGCGTGAGCGCAAGGGCTTGAACGCGAACGTCGACTTCTACTCTGCGACCGTTTACTACTCACTCGGTATCCCAACAGACCTCTTCACTCCGATCTTTGCGATCTCCCGTGCTGCAGGATGGACTGCGCAAGTACTCGAGCAACTTGAAGACAACCGTCTCTACCGTCCACTTACTAAGTACGTAGGACCATCAGAGCTTCTTCCTTTTGTTCCGATGGAAGGACGTTAATCGTTCCTCAATATCTGAATATTAATCTAACTACCCATGGTGCAGATCATGGGTATTATTGTTTTCATATCAAGAGAGATGACAACCCTCCTAGAGATCTTAACTAAAGGCACGAGCTACCTCGAAAAGAAAGGGGTAGAGTCGGCCCGTTTGAATATGGAGCTGATGGTTGCTCACGTGCTGAAGATGCAGCGGATGCAACTCTATCTCGAGTTTGAACGCCCTTTATCAGAGGAGGAGTTGACTCCCCTCAGGGAGATGTTGAAGCGCAGAGGGGAGCGCGAACCCCTCCAGCATATTAT
>WTJZ01000215.1:0-5098 GCA_011524615.1 Akkermansiaceae bacterium
TGATTGAGGGCGTAGGTGCTTTCTCTGGCATCATCAATGATGAGGTCACGTGAGTTAATCTGACTCATAGATAAGAGGGAGATCAGCAAGATCGCGAGTAGAGAGAGGCTGGTTACTGCTGCAAGCTTCCGGTGCCTCTTGAGGAATAAGAGACCTACTTTGAGCCAGGACTTTCTTTCCACACTGACGGTATATCCAGCTAAATACCTTTCGACATCTGCTTTCAGGTCAGTCACGCACTGGTAACGTAATGCTGGATCGGTTTGCATGGCCGTGTCACAGATAGAGATGAGTGCGCTTTGTCCTTTGTATAGAGGCTTGTGATTACGGTTCCATTCTCCCGCAAGGGTGTTGTTCATCGCGATCTCGTGCTGGCCTGGGAAGGGGGGAGTAGCAAAGAGCGTGAAATACAGCAGCGCCCCTAGTGAGAAGATATCAGTGCGTTCATCTTTAGGTTGTGAGAGGGAAATTTGCTCGGGGGCCATGTAACCTGGGGTGCCGCGTACTTTACCATAGAGCGTGTCAAAGGCGGAGAAGACGGTGTGAGAGACCTCTAGGTCTGCATCTTCATTGAGTTGTCGCCCGAGCCCCCAATCACAGACGACAAGTTCACCGAAGTGTTCGCATTGGATATTCTCTGGCTTTAGGTCGAGGTGGATGGTGTTATGAGCATGAGCATATGCGATCGCGTCGCAAATCCTCATAAAGGCGGAGAGTCTTACTCTAATGTCGGTTTCTTCATTAACGAGGTGTCGATAGTCTCTGTTGGACTTGAGATCCATTGTGAAGAATGGCTTTTTACTCTCAGGGTTTACATTGACCTCATATATTTTAATAATATTCGGGTGATTCAGCTGAGAGACTAGCCAAGCCTCGTGAATAAATGCTTCGTAAAAAGACTCGTCTAATTGATCCTGGAGCTCTGCGTAGGCGACGAACCGCTGTGTACGTGAATCATATACTTGAGATACCTCCTTGAGGGCTCCCTTACCGATCAGCGTCTTATCCTGGTAAGGGGATTCATTTTCTAAGAGTTGGCTATAGCTAGGGCTCAGTTCCTCGTGGTCAAAGCTATCAGCCTCGGACATCGAGAAGATGTCCCTCATGGATTGTTCCCTTTGGTTAGGAATCTCGGGCATACTTTACGAGCCTGGTTCTAATTCCTTGAGGAGAGATTTGATCTCTATCACCATCGCTCTTTTGACACGTTGTTTAAGCTTATAGATACTATTTTCACCGACCCCTGTGCGCTGATGGATTTCGTTATTAGGCACACCCTGTAAGGAGAGCTCGAATACCGTAATGGCTTGACCTCGAAAGTTCCCTCTAATATTGTTCAGAGCTTGCTCAGTAAGGAAGTCTTGCCACTCGGCCGAGATGCGTTGGTCGAGCTCAGAGTCATCACTGTTCATGAATTCGTATTCATGCTGGAATTTCTCACTCTTGCGCGCATTAGAGTTCAGCTTTCTGAAGTGTACTTTGACCGTATTGCGAATCACACTCGAGAACCATGGTCTAAATCTCCCTTTAGTCTTATCAAACTTCTCTAGATTCTTAGTCAGGTTTAACATTACTTCTTGAGAGACATCACTGACGTCCTCTTCTCTGACCTGTAATTGGCGAAGTAGGTAATCGATAAATACTGAGTATCTCTCGATCAAGGTCACCCAAGCGGTTTCATCCTTTAAATCAAGAGCCCTCTCTAGGAGGGAGTAACTAGTCTTGTATTCATCGCTCATTGTTTATGACAGTTTCATACTGAATTTTTTTGATCAAGTTCAAATCCATTGCTTTATGTGTCTTATGAGTATTTTTTAGTTTTTTTGTTTGCGTGGACTGATTCTTTTTGTCGTATCCCTGCATCTTTTTTGTCGTTTTTGGTAGGGCTTGGCTTTAGCTTTTTTGCTCAGATTTTTGGAGAATCAAAAGAGCCATGACACTGGGCGCCATGGCTCTTTAATGCTCTACTGAGCAGCTTAACTCGCTACTGATAGAGGGTTAGCAGATAGGGCAGTCGTTGATTTTAGCAAAGAAGTCGTTGCCCTTATTATCGACGAGGATGAAGGCTGGGAAGTTTTTCACTGTGATCTTCCAGACGGCTTCCATGCCTAGTTCTTCGTATTCGAGTACTTCGAGGGAGGTGATGTGGTCTTGGGCGAGGAGGGCTGCTGGTCCTCCAGCTGAGCCGAGGTAGAATCCTCCGTGCTTATGACATGCATCTGTGACTTGCTTAGAGCGGTTTCCTTTAGCAAGCATCACCATAGATCCTCCATGCTCCTGGAAGAGGTCGACGTAGCTATCCATACGACCAGCGGTGGTCGGGCCAAATGATCCGGAGGCCATGCCTTCTGGAGTCTTAGCTGGACCTGCGTAGTAGACTGGGTGTTGCTTAAGATATTCAGGGAGGTCGCCTTCTTGCTCTAGTCTCTCCTTGAGCTTAGCGTGAGCGATGTCACGAGCTACGATGATCGTTCCACTCAGAGAGAGCGCTGTCGTAATAGGATATTTATCGAGTTGCTCTAAGATCTTGTCCATTCCTTGATCTAGGTCGATTTCAACTCCTTTGAACTTCCAGTCGCGGAACTTCTCTGGGATGAAGCGTCCAGGGTTAGCTTCTAGGGTCTCGAGGAAGATTCCGTCCTTGGTGATCTTAGCCTTTGCCTGACGGTCCGCTGAGCATGATACACCGAGTCCTACAGGGCATGATGCTCCGTGTCGAGGGAGACGGATGACTCGGACATCGAGTGCATAATATTTACCTCCGAACTGGGCTCCGATGCCGATTTCTCGTGCCCATTCGAGCACTTGCGCTTCTAGTTCTGTATCACGGAAGGCCTGACCATGTTCATTTCCTTCGGTAGGGAGTTCGTCGTAATAGCGGGTCGAAGCCATCTTGACCGTCTTGAGGTTGGCCTCTGCAGATGTTCCACCAACCACGAGCGCGAGGTGGTACGGAGGGCATGCGGCGGTACCGAGAGATTTCATCTTTTCGATACAGAACTGCTTCATACGTTCAGGGTTCAGGAGAGCCTTAGTCTCTTGGTAGAGGAAGGTCTTGTTCGCTGATCCACCACCCTTGGCGACGAAGAGGAAGTCATATGAGTTCCCACCTGTTGCGGTAATATCAATTTGGGCAGGGAGATTAGTACGTGAATTCGTCTCCTCGTACATACTGAGCGGGACGGTTTGAGAGTAACGTAGGTTTTCTTCTGTGTAGGTTTTATAGATACCGAGGGAGAGCGCTTCCTCGTCACCATTACCAGACCAGACATGTTGGCCCTTCTTGGCCATGATTGAAGCTGTTCCCGTATCTTGACAGAATGGGAGAATACCATTAGCGGCGATCTCGGCATTCTTGAGTAGCATGAGCGCGATCATACGATCATTGTCGGTCGCTTCTGGATCATCAAGGATGGCAGCCACTTGTTCCAGGTGAGAAGAGCGGAGGGTGAAGTTGATGGCCTTGGTAGCCTCATTTGCGAGAAAAGTTAGGCCTGCAGGATCGACCTTAAGAATAGTTTGAGGCTCTCCATCGACCGTCACTTCTACTTCCTTGACGAAGTCGGTTGTGAGATGGGTGTATTCAGTCTTATCTTCTCCCAGAGGGTAAGGCTTTTGGTAATAGAACGGTTTAGACGACATTACCAACACGCTAGTGGTTATTTATAAAAATCCAAGAGAAGAAATGATTATTGTGCTTCATATTCAGCGCACATCATCGGGAAGACTTACAGGTGAGGGTTAACGATGGCTGGGCATGATCTATGTTGGCCCATGCTCCTCGTACTAGGTCACCTTCATAGATATGCTCTATCCTATCTAAAAAGAGAGGATGAGTGGTATTAGTCGAAAATGTATTTGAGCTGAGCGGTGTGAGAACGGCCTACTTTAATATATGCGTTCTTGAATTTAGGGCGTCCACGTCCGTTCCAATTGGAGACTGTGACGCCACTCTTGGGGATGCCTAAGAAGTTTTTCTCGATGCGTCCTCTGTTCTTCTCATCGTGGAAGAAGCAAAATGCGGCATGGCTAGAGGGAATCTGGAAGGTGAGCACCACAGAGCCTGCGACGGCTCTGGTTTCTGCCTCCGCTATGGCGAGACTACGTTCCTCAGGGAAGCCTCGTTCCTTATCAAAGGCGAGGCCTCTGACCATGCCTCTAGCATTGCGCACACCTGTGATCGTGAAGGAGACTTGCATAGCGGGAGATAGAGCTAGTGATTAGAGCGACTTCCAGGTGTAGACGTCGTCTGCATTACCAGGAGTGAGGTCTAATCCTGGAGAGTACACGAGGACCTTCGCACGGATCGCGGTACCTTCGTTTGTATAGCCAGTAGGGACAGTGATCGAACCGTCATAATCATAATCGAAGAGAATATATAATGGGTTCCCGAATCCATCGACGATGCCGGAGAAGTCAACTCCTGAATACGTGAATCCATTTTTATTCTGCTTAGCGTTCTGCAGAGGGAGGAAGTCGACTGCACGGTAGTTAATGTTTGCGTTCTTACCTGTGAGTTCTTCACAAAGTACCTGAGCATCAGCAGAGGTGGTGTCTAGGGGGATTGATTCCCCAGCCCAAGCGGTAGCCGCTTTTTCGACAGGTGGCGGGAAGCTGCCGTATTTGATATGATATTGTTCGATAGCGCTTTCAAGAGCATATGCGATGGCTTCGCTCTGCTTCTTCTTAGCACCACGTGATGCGCCGCTAAAGGCTGCGACGGAGGCCGTTGCGAGTGCTGCAATGATCGCGATAACAACAAGAAGTTCTACAAGGGTGAAACCTGATTTAAGGGCATTATTTTTCATGAGAGAGAGTATTGGTAATGTTGATGACGAACAGGCTAAGTGTGTAATGCAACAATTCCAAGGATAATTATGAAAATAGAGGGTGGAAAATTTGAGGGTTAATCTTGGTGTAAAAGTCTTGATGAATCAGAGGAATCTACCTACGAGATGGATTCCCCCTCTAATTGTATGCAGCCTGTACTTAACTTCCGTGACAAAGGATTCCGAGAGAATCCTCATGGTGTGTATACTGGGTTGCGTCGTGAGAGTAGCTGGGCAAAGGTAGATGGAGTAGAGGCTACCCTAGTCCT
>WTJZ01000215.1:5198-20078 GCA_011524615.1 Akkermansiaceae bacterium
GCTAATAGAGATGAGCGTGTCTTTCGTAATGCGCAGAGCTTAGACTTTGATCGTAAGCCGAATCCGCATTTAGCCTTTGGTGGTGGGCAGCATTATTGTCTGGGGATGCATCTCGCACGTCTTCAGTTACGAGTCTTCTTAGAGGAATTACAGTCAGAAAAGCTCGTGATGAAGATTAGGAGTGCTACTCCTGATCATAACATTATCTTCCGAGGTCTGAAGCAGTTGTTACTCGTCCGGGGCTAGGGATTATTCTGCGAGGGTGATTTCGTATCTCATGTAGTAGTTGACGCTGAGCTGGTCCAGAGGGGTGTTCAGCGTATAGGTGACTGATTCCATCGTGTCTGAGACAGAGACGGGGGTAGTCGCGATAATGTTGTCAGAGTCCCAGCTAGAGAGGTTACTGGATTTAACGACCGAGTAGGATATGCCTAGGTCTGAGGCATCCTTGCGCTGTATGACTGTTAGGGTGAGAAATTCATCTCCATCGAGGGCTAGAATACTCGAGGTGCTAGGGTCTGAGGATGAAGTGGAGGGATCAGTTCCGATCGCGTATTCCAGGAGATTAGAGAGTCCATCACCATCTGAGTCTATCGTGAGGTCGGAGGAATCGATATTATAGGTCGAATTCCATGCGAGGAATAGGTCGGAAGCAGACTCTTGTAGAGGCAAGCTGATGTTATCAATCCAGACGGTATCATCATTATTACTGACAGAGTAGTCCTTGTCATAGACGAACTTGAGTTCGTGCTCTCCCGCAGTAATTGGGAAGCTGAAGCTCGTCCAATCAACGACGCCAGATAATCCCGTACCGCTACCAGATGTGTTTAGGTCTTGGGCAACACCATCAATGAAGAAGTAGAGGAAGTCGTAACTCTGTTCGGTACTAACCTTAGCGTCGAAGGTAATCGTACCTGCATCAAAGCTACCGGTCATTTCGATAGAGGCTGTCTCATCGTCATTGATATCGTTATTCTTGATCGAATAGAGCCCTTCGGAGGAGGCATCGGAGGCGATCTCCCATCCAGCGGTGGAATCAGAGGACTTGTTCCAGATTACTGGGAAGATGCCATTAGCGGCGAATAGCTCTTGCATGATGGTAAACGTGTCAGAGGTGTCCGTGATAGCAGAATCTAAGACACTAGATATCACGATCGAGTAATCCGAGCCCACGGCCATATCATTACTGATAGTCCACTCATAGCTACCGTCATTCGCGGTACTACTAGAGATGGTTTCGACGAATACTTCTGACTGGTAGAGGTCAATTTTTGCTTCTCCAGTGAAGTTACCAGTCCAGGTGATCGTATTTGTAGTGCCTGCGATGAAGGAGCTACCAGATGCAGGACTAGTAACGAAAATCGTATCAGCTACGCCAAAGGTGACCTGCATAGAGCTAGAGGCAGCACTAAAGACATTGAAAAGAATACCTGAATCAGATCCATCCCACCAGTTCGCATTAGGAGTATTGGTATCATTGAATTCGGAGCTGTTTATATCAAAGGCATCGGTACTGTCTCCAGAGTTGTTGTCATTCTCTAGATCGAAGTCACCATCCTGTTGTTCGAGAGAGACCTGATAGTGCGAGGCAGAGGTCATCTGTTGATTATCATTACCGCTGACGGATTCATCGACATGCCAGATGAGTATGCCCTTATCTGGTACGGAGGCAGCCCAGGGATCTCCGTCACCTCTATTCTCAAACATGAAGAATTCATTACTATCACTAGGGTTAGAGATCCTGACTCCTACATTGCCTGTCGAGGTGAGGGCCGTAGCGAGTGATTGCTGAGCGGTGAGCTCGGTGATGTTGGCCCAGCCTAAGATATCCTTGAAGTAGATATTAAGAGGAGAGGGGGTACGCCCAGAGTTACTGAAGTTACCAGAGGCCATGATGCCGTGTGTACCGATTCCTCGTGAGTCTCCGTCGTAATCATATAGATCAGGGAGGTCTAGGACGAGGTGCCCGCTCTCGTGGATGTAGGTTCCGATAGTAGGGGAAGAATTATTAATATTCGTAATCTGATAGGCAAAGATTGAGCGAGATGTTCCATCTACCGAGACGACAGGGTTATAATTGTAGACAGCCCATTGGTGCGGCCATAGCCCCTCGGACCATACTCCAGAGTCATCGCCTGCGAAGAGTACATTAGTCGCCAGGACTCGATTCCCATCGATGGTGAGACCGTCGAAGTTGAACCCCATTAGGTTGAGCTGAGTAATAGCGTCATTGACTAGCAGGTTACCTGCATCTCCAGAGTCTCGTAAGGTAGTGTTGTTTGGGTAATCAGAGAAGTTGTAGTAATTCCTAGCGTTAGGCATCGTGACGATGGAGGTCACCAGAGAGGTGTAATCTAGGTTATTGTTCGATTGATCGAGGAAGTAGTCTCTTATCGAACCCGTGTTGCCGTCATCCGTGTAGCCGATCTCATTACAGTAGCGATCGATTTTAGCTTGCGTGGTGGGAAAGGTTGTCGGGTCAAACCCTGCTGTGTTTGGGTCATCAGGGAATGCTACTAGAATGGTGAGCCCTACCTTAGCGCCTGTTACAGTAGAGGCTTGGATGGCGGAATAGAGCTCGTCGGAGGCGGTGGAGAGTTCCCCTTGAGAGTAGAGGGGCTCCATCTGGATTAAGTCTATCTTCTTCTGCCGTGTGTACTTGGCCTTATTGATCTGCTGCTGCCAACGTTGATCTCGCTCTTGGTCGTAGCGCTCGCGGTTACTCTGGACTTTCTTGCGCCGTTCGGAGGTTGAGATCTTGAGGTGCTTGGTGAGTTTGTCTGGTGAGTCCTGTCCGACCAGTAATCCTGATGAGATGAAGGCGGTCCCATCAGTATTTAATAGCGCATAGTAGTAACTCTTGTCTTCAGGGTTGTAAACGACGGTATAGCCATCAGGAGTCTCTGTTCTGGCGTAGTGCTGACCACCATGGACGACCAACTTTATCTTATCACCGTTAGGTTGGGTATAGTGGGTGTGGCGACCCCCGTGAGTTCCATGCCCCCAAGCAGCATGTAAGACGAGGTAGGAGATAGTAATAATTAGGCGCAGTCTCATGATTCCGAAGCAATTTAGGTACACTAACCTAAATGAGAGATGAATGGAAGGAATAATATTCCATCTAAATTTAATTTTTGTTGTGTTTGTCAATCTACTGAAGGTTTGAGTAGTCTTTTAAAAATCTAAATTTTGTATAAAAATTGAGTTAGAGAGAGGAATTCGTCATAGATTAGATTGCTTTATCCACTTCAGCTACTAGCTTGGGTTATGGATTATCCTCAACCAGTTCATGAGTTGATTAATGAGTTAAAGTCGCTGCCAGCAATTGGTGCACGGAGTGCGGAGCGGATTGCGATCTGGATGTTGCGTGACAAGAGACGTAACCCCATTTCTCTCGCAGAGGCGTTAGTGAACTGTGAGAAGGAGGTAGGAGCGTGTCCTGAGTGTGGATTCTTTTCCTTACGAGGAGAACTCTGTGAGATCTGTGCCTCTAAGAAGCGGGAACGGAATGCGGTATGCGTAGTGGAGCAGGCTCCAGATGTGATGAGCCTAGAGCGTTCTGGCGCATTTAAAGGGCTCTATCATTGCTTGGGAGGAGTTCTGTCACCTCTTGATGGGGTGCATCCAGAGGATTTGAGGATCGAGTCTCTGATGAGAAGAGTAGATCAGATGGATGGAGGGGAAGTGATTCTCGCTATCGGCGCACATGTCGAGGGAGAGGCCACTTCTAACTATCTAGCGGAATTACTCGAAGGCAAAGGGGTAAAGGTGACTCGGTTAGCTAGAGGATTACCAGTCGGAGCTAATCTCGAGTTCGCTGATCAGTTGACGCTCGCGAGAGCATTCGAGGGACGTGCATTCTAAGTATTTTAGCTGGCTATCCGTTTATTTAGTGGAGCATGGCGCATTTTTTTTTGCGCGCTAGGGAGTAGGGCGAGAAAGAAATAATTTTTGAAAGGTTTATTCCGCCGTGTTTCTTAGATGCATATAGTCACACTATAGTTGAATTATGCAATGGTAGTAGTGGGGTATTACGCGTTAATTTATGAGCTCTGAACAGTTGTAAGAAAAAAATGGCAAAAATAATTGTGGTTTTAAGATATTTAAATGTGTCTTTAGTGGTCTAATTTTCTTTACCGTGATTGAATAGTCCTTATTCTGTAGGGCAGCATGAAGTTATTGATGACATTAAAAGTGGTATTCCTCGCGATAGCAGGAATGGCGCTTGCAGGTGATGCGAAACCTGCTCAGACGAAAAATCCAGCCGATAGCGTGAATTGGCCAGAGTTCATGGCTCAACAAGACATGGTCTGGAATAAGACACCTAAGCGTTGGAATGAGGCTCCATTCTTTGGTAATGGGATGTTAGGACTCTTTCTCTATCAAGAGATCAACAACGTTGATAATGAGTATTCTACTGGTGACCAGAACGTGCTCTCACTCCACTTAGGAAGAGGAGACTACTATGATAACAGAGCACCTCTAGGGCCAGCGAACCAAGACTTCCATACTTGGATTTATCGAGGACGCCTGCCGATTGGGTTCTTCAAGATTAAGTCTATTGGAGATATTACAGGGGTGGATTGGCGTATGGATCTCTGGAATGCGAAGCTAGTGGGTTCTGTGACTACGACCAAAGGGTCTTATGAGATCGAGGGTAAGGTACATGCTGAATATGATTCATTCTATTGGTCGGTGAAGCCGAGCGAGGGTGAGCAAGTAGACTTCGAGTGGCAGGCACAGAAGGCGTATTCGTACGCGCGCACTGTCTCAGAGAAGATCGTAGCAAGTGCGCAGAAGACCTCTAAGGAAGTATCACACTTCTATACAACATTTGCCGCTACACCATATCCAGATGCGCCTGCAGTGCAGATTACGTCTAATGAGAAAGGTAACTTCTCGAAGCAAGTGATCTATGGTGATCAAGGAGAGCAAGTGACCGCATGGAAGGTACTAGAAGGTGCTGATGGTAAGAAGGAGCTCCTAGGGACGATCGCGTTCTCTAAGGAAATGGGAGTAGCTACTCCTGAGGCAGAGAAGAATCTCGCGCGTTCACTCACAGAGATCGCTGCTAAGAAGTACCATGAGTCGCATGAAGCATGGTGGAATACATATTACCCTCGCAGCTTTGTCTCCGTATCGGATGACTTCTGGGAGCAGTTCTACTGGATCCAGATCTACAAGTATGCTAGTGCGACTCGTGCAGATGGCATGCTCATTGATACGGCTGGTCCATGGTACCAACCTGGATTCCACCCTCTTGTATGGTCAGACCTGAACGTACAACTTGATTACTGGCTTCCTCTCGTGGCAAACCGCCTCGACATCGGGCACTCAGTCATGAATAAGATGGATGAGGGGATGGAGAACATGATTAAGAATGTTCCTAAGGATTGGCAAAATGATTGCTTAAACGCAGGAGTGGTATTCCCAGGAGACTTCCGTGCTCCAGTGTATAAGTTACCTGCAGATCACATTGTATGGTTACTTCATAACTATTGGACCTTCTGCCAATACGGTAATGACAAGGAGAGAATGCGTGATGGCCTCTTCCCATTATTGAAGCGCGCGAATGCGACTTACCTTCGATACATCCAAGAGAATCCAACAGCTTATAATGACGGGAAGCTTCACATCAAGTCGAGTTGGAGTCCTGAGGCTGCGACAGGGCCTGACATGAACTACACGATCGCTCTCATTCGTTGGTCGTCTAAGATCCTTCTCCAGATCAATGAGGAGCATAACTTGAATGATCCTAAGGCTGCAGAGTGGCAGAATCTCCTAGATAACCTGGTGGACTATCAGATCGATGAGAATGGATTACGTCTTGGTCGTGACCATGCCTTTGATAAGGCTCACCGTCACTATTCACATCTTCTCGCTTACTTCCCACTGTATGAAATCAAGCCTGATCAAGATTACGACCTTGTGAAGAAGTCGGTAGATCATTGGCTCAAGGTGACGGAAGATACGAGCAAGATTCATGACAGTGCGATGCCTGTAACAGGATATACTTGTACGGGGGCTGCGGCGATGTATGCAGGTCTTGGTGATGCAGAGAAGGCATTCGAGTACCTGCAGAAGTTCTCCTTCGTTAACATTTACTCTAATACGCTCTATGCGGAAGGTAGGGAGCAACTCATTGAGACTCCTCTGTCAGCAGCATCTAGTATGCATGACATGTTCCTTCAGAGTTGGGATGGTCGTGTACGCATTATGCCTGCTGTTCCTGAGGCTTGGCAGGACCTTCACTTTGACAAGCTCCTCTGTGAGGGCGGAATCGAGGTGAGTGCTGACCGTACGGCGGGACAGATGACCTATGCTAAGGTTGACTCTCCTGAGATCGCTCGTGAGATCGACTTTAGACTGCCGATTGAGAATCCAGTATTCACGATTGTAAGTGCATCAGGAACAGAGAAGGCTGTTGAGCTCAAGAAAGATGCTGAAGGGTTCTACCGTGTTAATCTTGATGCTGGTGCGAGCCTCGTAGCGAAGCGCCCAGATGTGAGTCTCAATGAGGTAGCACCTGTGAAGACGCTTGGTAAGGAGACGCACATCTTCGGTAACTCAGGCAAATACGATCGAGTGCGCTCGACCTTCAAGTCTCAGTATAAGAGTGATCGCCTTGTGAAGTAAGGGAATACACTCTGGCTAATAATCACAGAAGCGAGACAAGAGATTGTCTCGCTTCTTTTGTTTTTGCTGAGGTAATCGTCGGAGAGTACTCCCCCCCTAGAGCTACTCAGCGCCATACTCTAGTAATGGTCATTTAGAGTAATCCACTCTCGCTAAAGGAGTAGTAGTCACTATGGTTGTCAGAGTTTTGGCCAATGATGAGGTGGTCGAAGAGGCGGACGTTCATGAGCTTGGCTGCATCCGCGACGCGCTCCGTGATCGTGCGATCTGCAATGCTAGGCGTCGGGTCGCCAGAGGGGTGATTATGCGCTAGGATGAGACCTTCCCCCTGATGGATGATGACTGGTCTGAGGATATCTCTGGGGTGGGCGATAGTGGAGCTGACATCGCCTTGAGAGATCTCTTGGTACTTGATGAGGTTAAGCTTACGATCAACCACCAGAACGAGGAGAGTCTCAGTGCGCCTATTACCAATAATCGGTCTGAGGAACTGCGCTACTCGATGCGGGTCATCCATTTTGGTTTGCTGCAGAGATTCCTTGGCGACACGGGCTCCGAGCTCGAAGCAGGCAAGAAGTTGTGAGGCTTTGGCCAGGCCTAGCCCTTTTTCCTGAGCGATCTCCTTGGCCTCTAGTCGTCCGAGTTGAGCCAGAGAGCCGTGTTTGATGATGAGCTTCTTACCGATGTCGATGGCGCTTTCCCCCTGGACTCCTGTGCGCAGGAAAATGGCTAAGAGTTCTGCATCAGACAGAGAGGCCGCCCCTAAGTTGACGAGTTTCTCTCGAGGCCGTTGTTCTGAGGGTAGATTAGGAATAGATGCCACAATGCTTAGCTAACAGGAGTAGGAGTGATCGAACGCTTCAGTTGTTGGATACACGGGATCTCAGAGTCGAGGCCTTCTTTTTGTAATGAGGTCTCGATGTTGTTAAGGACTCTGATGATGATCGCGAAGAATGGGCATGGGCCAGAGAGGGCCGTCTTTGCTTGCTGGGAGAGGAGTGGGTTCTCCCTGATGATTTCTTGAGGCCAGAGTACGCGTGCGTTATTATAGGCATCGATCGCGTAGGGACCCTTAGCACTAGGAACCCATGCGAGAAAGTGGCCAGGATAGTTACACCCATAGACGCTCAAGCCAAACCGGTTAGAGAGTAGCATGTAAATAACGACGAGGGTGATCGGGTTTCCTATTCCATTATTCAGCACCCATGTGAGATCAGAGTTCTCGAGAGCGAAGTAGGTTTGCTTATTGCCAGTGAGTCGGGCGTCTTTGAATAGGTATTGCGCTAGCAGATCGGGGGTGCTTGATGCCTCGGCGAGATGGATCTCATCGGCGAGTAGATCGAGAGCGTCTGAGAGACTGGTGCGGAGTGATACTCCGTCATGTAGGTAATCCGAGAGCAGAGAGAGCAAGTACTCGAAGGTCTCCCAGTCCTGACTATCATTCTGCAAGAAGCGTCTGGGAACCTGCCAGTTGTCCATGAGGTATTGCCGCCTTCCAGGCATGAGATGTTTTGAGAGAATCTTACTCTCAGCTGGAGTGAGGCTGAGAGCCTCGCTGGCAAGCTCTTCACTCATATCGCCCTGGAACTGTTCTACATATGTGGCAACAGCGCTCTGCACGGCAGGCTCCGGGTCGTCTAGTAACTTGAGGATATGGACAAGATCGGATGACACGATGTGGAATTCTACACTACATTCTCACAAGTTAGCACGGAGAAAATATGATTATTTGCCAAAGCCTGATTCTGTAGGGATAGAGATGAGTGTCCATCCAGAGACTCTACTGCAGGATCTGCGAGACGAGTGGCATGAATGAGTCGAGATCGATCGGGCCGTCTGGATCATCATCGGGGTTCTCTGTCCAGTGCGCTGCGTAGGGCTGTCCTAATGTAGCGCAGAGGTGGTAAAAGTGTGGGAACATAAAGGTGCCTGAGAAGCATTCGATCAGCTTCGTCTGAGATCCTGCAAAGACCATGTTCGTCATCGCAGCACCATGAGGTCCGACGACATGAGAGGCCTGAGAGAAGAGCTCCGCTTGTTCACGAATGGTACGGCTCCCAATCACAATGTGCTCGAAGCCTAGCGGTTCAAGAGCGGCAATGACTTCGTCCTCGTTGGTGATGCGGCGTCTCCACCCATCGTTTCTACTGAGGTAGAGTTTACGCGATGGGGTAGGATGTGGCTCTGAGCCGAAGAGGCCTCTGAGGTAGGAGACTGCTTCATCCGGGATCAGTGCGACCGCTCCTCTGGGGATGTATGAGACTTGTTCTAGGGCATAGTGGCTATGGTGTTCTAGCGGGATGATCTTCTCCATGGGGATACCGAGTGCTTCGTAAGAGAGGAGTTGGTATCGGCGGCAGGTCGGAGCGAGGATGTAGTCATACTCATCCCAATCAATAAAGCGCGCGGTCGGGAGGGTATCGATCAGCCAGTGGAAGTAATTCTTCCATGAGGCCGCAGAGACAAAGGCAAATCCCTTCCCCTTTAGCGGCTTAACGGGAGGGAGACCAGTGTAGCGGAGGAGGCGGTGCTTATGCGTTTGACGAGGTTTAAAGTCAGGTGTGAGGTCTCCTATAATGTGATTCTCAGCATTGATGAAAACCCCATTTTGTGAGAATATTCTGATGTTCTGTAGCGTATGATTCACCCGAGGCTCGATAACGTCTGGAATAATAGAGAGTCGTTCGTGAACCTTAGGGTGGACGAATACCTCATTGATCGGAGGACGACGGTCCTCGGGACGGAGTAGTTCGGCGACGTGTGATGGTGTATCAGTCGCGGCAGAGATCCCCGTTGGCGGTGGGAAGTCCCACTCTGGTGGGCAATGGATTACATCACTTTGTGCGCCCTTATTCTTCTTTCCTTTCCTGCGGTTTCTCGTCGGTAATGCCATGATGAATGTGGGAAGTATGATCTCGCTACAAGGGGAAGAGGCAAGAGTAAATCGCAGCTTTCTGATACAGTGGGGCACATCGTTGATTTCCGTTATGGGCTGTTCCCGATAGACAATATGGCGTGTTATTGATCGCGATTACTGATGGGATCTAGAGCGGGAGAGAGAGGGGTATTAGTTTTTATCATGGTGTGATTTATGGATTGGCATTGTTTCTGCTCTTTTGTATTGTTCTTTTAGAAATGCCTGATATTGTGCTGGGTATGGCAGGCACTGGATTGCATCAGAATTTATCTCAGACTCAGACTTTAGCGCCGCAGATCCGGCAGAGTTTGGAAATCTTACAGGCCAGTACATTAGAGTTAAGTCAGTTGGTACAGCAGTCCTTGGAAGTGAATCCTGTGTTAGAGGACTTAACAGAATCAGTTTCGTTACAAGAACTGAACGAGCAATCTACTGATCCAGAGCGAAGTGATACGAGTCAGGAGCAATATGAGGATCTCCGCGAGTTGGCGATCTTAGAGAACCGTTCGACAGGTGGAGGTGTAGAGGCTCAGGAGCGCCGAGAGTACCTGATGAATTCTCTAGTAGGGTCAGAGACTCTACAGCAACACCTCCTCGATCAGCTCGAGGTCAGTCTAGCAGATGATGAGCAGAGGGAGATCGTGAGAATATTGATCGGAGATCTAGATGACCGAGGGTATTTGGAGACTCCGCTTTCTCAGATGGCGGCGACCTTTGGGATCTTGTTAGATAAGGTGGAAGAGGCGAGAGATCGTCTGCAGAGTTTCAAGCCTGCGGGGGTTGGCGCTGCGGATCTCCGCGAGTGTTTGCTGATTCAGCTTGAGCAACTGCATTTACAGGATTCGATCGAATATGATATTGTACGCGATTACCTCAATATTCTTGCTAGGAAACAGTTTAACCAGATTGCGAAGGCGTTGAAGGTCTCTGAAGATGAGATTATGGAGGCTGCTAAGCGCATTGCTAAGCTAGACCCAGCGCCGGGCTCATCCTTTGATGGGACGAACAATCCGATCGTGATTCCGGACCTTAAGTTTGCAAGAGGTGAGGATGGAGACTGGCATGCGTCTCTGACGAACGAATACTTGCCTAAGATCAGGATCAGTGATGCTTACAAGAGTATGCTCTCTACTGGTCAAGATCGTGGCGTACAGTCCTATCTGAAGGATCAGATCCGTGAAGGACGTCACTTGATCAAGGCCCTTGATCAGAGACAAGAGACTATCCTAGCGATTGGAGAGGAGATCATCATGAAGCAAGAGGAGTTCCTCCAACACGGACTTTCTAAGTTACACCCTCTCACAATGAATGATATTGCCGATAAGATTGGGATCCATGCGACTACGGTCTCTCGTGCCGTGCATGGTAAGTATGTAGATACACCGTTCGGAGTGATCGAGTTGAGACGCTTCTTTGCGAGTGGATATACTAAGGAGTCTGGTGAAACAGTCTCTAATACGGGGGTGAAGGAGACCATTCAGAAGATCGTTGAGGGGGAGGACAAGAAGAAGCCGTACTCAGACTCTGCGATCGAAAAGCTGCTCGCTAAGCAAGGCCTGAAGGTTGCTCGAAGAACGATCGCTAAGTATCGGGAACAGTTGAACATTTTGCCCTCCCACTTACGGAAGGGGTTCTAATCAGGACTCCTGAGATAACAGTCTGCAGGAGTTCAGTCTGCAGGAGTTGAGTATTCTAGAGATGGAGAGGGAATCGTATTACAGTACCCTGCTCCTTATCTCTGTAGAGCTTTATCTGATAGGATAGAGTCCTGCTAACATCGTTACAGCGATTTTTATTTGGCCTTTTTTATCGCTGAATGGTCTTTCTGGGGTGAAAACGGTTGCCTCCGGCGCGTGGTTCTGTAGTCTCTCAGAGGGGTGGACGAGGACCGCATCTTGACAAGCGTCAATGAGTGGGATGTCAGCGCTACTATCTGTGTAAGCAGTAGAAGAAGGGAGGGGGAATTGCTCATCCTTGTCCTGCAGATAGAGCCACCACTTGAGAGTAAGGATCTTTTGGTGTCCCTTATTGTTACCTATTGGGAACTGAGGAAAGAGAGGGTAAAATTCGTAAGGGTTCAGGTCTGTCCCGAAGGTTAGGTTCGCGCCGAGTTTGTGCCCGATCTTCTGGACATAGAGCGATGGGCTGGCAGAGGTGAGGATCACGAAGTCGCCCCGTTCCTGATGCGCTCTCATCTTTTCGACGATCTCTGGGTAGAAGATATCAGGGTAATAATGGTCGACAAAGTCTTGTGTGAGTGATTCTACCTCACGTGCGGAGAGTCCATGTAAGATGCAGAGGAAGGCGCGCTTCATGATCTCAGCGCCGAGTAGCTTAAATAAGGGGAGGAGAGTAAAGAAGAAGATAAGGTAGATACGTCTCCAGGGGTATTTATGAAAGACCCAGTTAGCGAATAAGAGCTGCATGTCCCACGGGACGAGCGTCTGGTCTAGGTCGAAGAGAGCGTATCCTTTATTACTGGGCATCATTCGTATAAGAAAAGCGAGGCTGAGCCTCGCTTGCAATCATATTCTGGTATCTTGTGGGATAGTTTCTATCTGAGTTCTCCCCTTAGACGATTAGAAGACGCGGCGTATCCAAGGAGTGTAGTCCGCAGGCTTTGCATGTGGGGGAGGAGGAATAATGTTGTTCTTAGGGCTGTCGTAGTCAACTCCTCTCAGCCAAGCTTGGATCTGAGGGTGCTTGTGGTTCCTTCTGAGGACACTCCAGTAACGTGCAGCTCCTCGCCAGTTTCCGACTCCGCCACTTGATACAACTCCATCCCCAACGATGAATCGGTTCAATGCGATCGCTCCGATACGGAGAGAGATAGACGGATTATGAAGATCCTCTGGAGTTGCTAGCGTGGGGAGATAACCGGTAGCGCTCTCGTAGGAGAATTGTAGCAGACCTCTACTGATTACATTATTCCCATGACGGTCTAGTATGCCTTTTTCTTCATAGAAGAGGGCGGTACGATGACTGCTCTCCATCCACGAAATCGCAGAGAGGAAGAGACCCCAGAACTCTAATCGCTCTTCAGGAGTACGAGTGAGGTAATCAGGACAGTAATTCTGGATGTCACTAGGAATTGTCGTCACGAGCTGTGGTGCCTCTAACTGGATGTAGTGCTTAGCAAGCGCATGATACTGCGGATAGTCTCTGCGCCAATCCCACGTGTAGGTCTTGGTTTGGAAGAGAGAGCAAGAGGTGAGCAAGAGAAGACACGCGGAAAGTGCGCACCAAGAAGCAGAAGTTTTCATCGATTAATCAAGTTGGTAACGGTAGTGACCTGTGATTTGGTAGTCGAAGAGGCAGTCTTCCCACTGTGGTCCGATACCGATGTTGTGCACGATCCATGGTGTCGGATCGTCTTCTACTGGGCTAGGTACCACGATGCCGATATGTGGTGCTCCGTGAGAGAGCTTCCATGTGACAATGTCGCCTGGCTTGTAGCTAGCAGGATTAGTCTGTGAGATAGTGAGGTTCTCACCATTTCTGAGGAAAAAGTTCTGCAGGTTAGGGACACGGCGGTGATCAATGTTTGCGTCACGTTTAGTCAAATCCCATGTCTTTGGGTAGGAGTCAAAGTGTTGCCCCATATCCTCATGAACGAGTTCTTGGAGGTCGACCCCGATGGCTCTGAAGGATCTGATCACTACGTCAGTACAGACTCCTTTGTGCGCGGGTATGTCGCCCATCGGATACGCGATTTCATAATAGGCGGGGTCATAAGAAATTGTATGTGTCGTGCGATCGAGAACAGCAGACATAAACTGATCGTATTTGGTCTCAGAAACATAGTTCTTCGCGATGAATTCTTGTGCTGACGACTTACTTACGGTGTTCGACTGGCTGGCGATCAGGTCTGTTACACCGAATTTGTAGAGCCCAAATCCTACTAAAAGGAGTACAAAAATGGCGAAAAGTGGTTTTATTGGCGATTTTTTCTCTGGGCGTCGAGGGACGCTCCCGATGTATTCTATCTGTCGCAACTGCATATTATTAAAAATTTAAGAAGGATTTATGATTTACAAGAATGGTCATTCTTGCGGCCTAAACTATAATCTATCCCATAATTGGTATACGTTTAGATGTCGAATATTTTTCACTTTTTATCTGAATTTCACAATCGACAAAATGAGGAGCTAAAAGCGGTCTGAGGTCGCAAAAAACAAGCGCCTAGGTCACAAGTGACCGAGGCGCCAGTAGATAGAGTAATGAGTAATGTAGAAACGTGTGTTACTTCAATTCCTACGCTTATCAATGTGCTCTAAGTTGAGAGTTTTGGACACTTTTTGGAAAAAAGGTGAGATATTGTCGTTTTGGCTGATGGTGAGGGTGTTATGATACGGTTGTGTGTCTTGGACAAATAGTAAAAATTGATTGGCAAGATGTGGGGGACTATGCAGTATGATGCCACTTACGATTTTATATGTCTCAATATCAAGTATTAGATCACGTAGATGGCTACCTGTCATTGGGCATTCAGTACGAATGCTCAGACGTCCACCTAGCAACCGCTTCTCCTCCGAGTTGGAGACGTTTTGGTAATCTGTCCCCTATCTGGCCAGATCATTTGCCTCTGGCTGCCGAAGATGCAGAGCGTCTTGTCCGTGGGTTTTTAACAGCAGCGCAGTTGGAGACTCTTGAGAAAAATGGAGATGTCGACTTTGCCTACCAGAATGCCGAGGGCAGGTTTAGGGTGTCCGTCGTACGACAGCGTCTGGGGTATAACATGGTGTTCCGCATTATTAAGGATGAGATCAAGACTCTGGCGGAATTAGGATTACCTGCAGCGTCCATTGAGCCATTGATGAAGTATCAGAATGGTCTGGTGCTGGTTACCGGTCCAGTGGGGTGCGGTAAGTCAACGACGCTTGCGTCAATGGTAGACTACATTAACAAGGATAGAGAAGACCATATTCTCACTCTCGAAGACCCGATTGAGTTCACGATTCACCCACAAGGTTGTCATGTGAATCAGAGGGAAGTAATAACGCACACGGAGTCATTCTCACGCGCCCTCAGAGGGGCACTTCGTGAAGACCCTGATATTATTGTAGTGGGCGAAATGCGTGATCTGGAGACGATCGAACTAGCCCTAACTGCAGCTGAGACTGGTCACTTAGTACTGGCGACTCTGCATACCGGGAATGCCCCAGGAACACTTGACCGTATACTAGATGTGTTCCCAGTAGAGCAACGTGAACAAATCCGCATCATGGTCGCAGAGTCACTGAGAGGAATTGTCTCTCAGCAATTGATTCCTAAGGCTGACGGAACTGGTAGAGTCGCCGCTGTGGAGTTACTCGTGAATACCGCAG
>WTJZ01000135.1:0-2835 GCA_011524615.1 Akkermansiaceae bacterium
CCACTTCCGCGCCTATCCGCGTCCTTCCGCGGACCCCATACGACACCTCCTAACCAACTCCCCCGCATTCTTCGCCGTCCCTGTATACAGAACGCCTTGAATTAGAATTCTTTTTCTATTGCTCCGTAGTGAAATTCTTCTCATCAATGGGGCACGATGAATCTCTCCCCATACGACTCTGCGGACCTCCCACACTTTTCCCTCGCAGGAAAGACCTGGGAAGGCTGGTGCCAAGAACGAGAAGCGATCGGCGTCTCCGCCAGACATGATGTATGGATCAGCTTCCCCGACCTGAATGCGCTCTGCACAGCAGGCGGAGCCGCGTGTCTGTCCCTCAATGGTGAAATCGTCGCCACGGTCGGAGCTGCCGACGGATGCTCTGGAGTTACCGTAGAAGCCTCCTCTGACAGCTTCTTCATCAAGCACGTCTGGGACCTCCTCCGCGTCAATGAGCAACTGCTCAACTGTATCCCTCAGACCAAGCTCGATGGCGAAGTCCACGAGCTCGCCGTCATCAATGGTATTGTAGAACTCGGCGAAGGCTCACAACTCCTCCCGGGCGTCTACATCGAGGGCAATGTCGTCATCGGTAAGAACTGTAAGATCGGCCCGAATTGCTACATCAGAGGGAACACCACCATCGGGGATAACTGCCATATCGGTCAGTCCGTAGAAATCAAGAACACCATCATCGGAAACAACACGAATGTCGGACACCTCGGCTACGTCGGAGACAGTATCCTAGGCCATGGCGTCAACTTTGGAGCCGGCACGACGACCTCTAACCTCAGACACGACGGGCAGAACCACCGCTCTATGATCGATGGCAAACTCGTCGACACCGGACGCCGTAAGTTCGGCACAATCGTCGCCGACGGAGTCCACACTGGGATCAATACGAGCATCTATCCGGGAAGAAAGTTAGGAAAGAACGTGACTACTCGCCCTGCAGAGGTCATCAAAGAAGATATATAGCTATGTGTGGAATCGTCGGATATACAGGAAACAAGGCAGCCGTACCCGTCTTAGTCAACGGACTCAAGCGACTCGAATACCGTGGATATGACTCTGCGGGTCTCGCCATCGATACTCCCACTGGGATCCTAGTAGAGAAGGCCAAGGGCAAGGTGAGTGAGCTCACCAAGCTCCTCGCTGAGCACCAAGAAGACTCTCCTATCCATAAGTCCCAAGCAGGTATCGCACACACCCGCTGGGCCACTCATGGACCTCCAACCACCGAGAATGCGCACCCTCACGCATCCTCACGTATCGCTCTCGTCCATAACGGTATCATCGAGAACTATAAGTCTCTCAAGGGCAAGCTAGAGGCTCAGGGGTATAACTTCCTCTCCCAGACCGATACCGAGGTCCTCGCCCTCCTCGTAGACTCTCATTACGACGGCGACCTCTTCCAGGCCCTCTCTAGTGCGCTGAAGGAAGTAGAAGGCACCTTCGGTGTCGCCTGTATGGCTAAGGATGAACCAGGCGTCCTCATCGTCGCACGTCGTGGATCGCCTATCGTCCTCGGAGTCGGAGAGAACGAGACCATCGTCGCCTCTGATGCCTCCGCTATCATTAAGCACACGCGCCAAGCCATCTACCTCGATGACAATGACATCGCTAAGATCAAGGGCGGTGACATCGACATCCGCAGCCTAGACGCCGGCGTCGTCAGCCGTGAGGCCTCTGAGATCGACTGGTCTCCAGATGCGGCAGAAAAAGGCGGCTACGAGCACTACATGCTTAAGGAGATCTTCGAACAACCAGACGCGATCAAGAACACGATCCGTGGCCGTATGGACGCCGAGCGCGGCACCTCTATGCTCGGAGGACTCGGCCTCACCCCTCGTGAGATCGTCGACATCCAGCGCCTCGTTATCGTCGGTTGTGGTACGTCTCTTAATGCCGGTATGGTCGGTGAGTTCGCGACCGAAGACTTCGCCGGTCTCGCCGCAGAGGTCGAGCAAGCCGCAGAATTCCGCTACCGTAACCCGATCATCAACTCTAAGGACCTCGTCCTCGCGATCAGTCAGAGTGGAGAGACCGCGGATACCCTCGCCGCCGTCCGAGAAGCTACCGAAAAGGGAGCGCTCGTCGCAGGACTCGTCAATGTCGTCGGCTCTACCATCGCTCGTGAGACCGGACGCGGAGTCTACCTCCACGCAGGTCCAGAGATCTCAGTCGCATCTACCAAGGCCTTCACCTGCCAGGTTGCTACTCTCCTCATGGTCGCGCTCAAGTTCGCACGGAGCCGCCGTATGTCTGTCGAGCAGGGCCGCCGCTTCGTCCAAGAGATCGAGTCACTCCCAGGCCTCGTGAAGCAAGTCCTCGCTAAGGATAAGCAGATCGCAGAAGTCGCCGCTCGCTATGTCCAATACGAACGCATGTTCTTCATCGGTCGTGGATACCTCTACCCAGTAGCGATGGAGGGAGCTCTCAAGCTCAAGGAGATCTCCTACATCCACGCAGAGGCCTATCACGCAGCCGAACTCAAGCACGGCCCGATCGCCCTCCTAGAGGACACCATGCCAGTCGTCGCCCTCGCACTAGAAGGTCCAGGCAAGGAGAAAACCATCGGTAACATCAAGGAATGCTCCGCACGTAATGCACGCGTCCTCGGTATCATCACAGAGGGAGATGAAGAGGCCAAGAGTGAAGTGGATGACTACATCGAGATCCCAGCCTGCAGACTCCATGCCGCTGTGATCCCTGCGACCGTTGCCCTCCAGCTCTTCTCCTACCACGTCGCCAGACTCAGAGGATGCCCGATCGACCAACCGCGTAACCTCGCCAAGTCCGTCACCGTGGAGTAATCAACAAGAGCTACCACACTCA
>WTJZ01000135.1:2935-6870 GCA_011524615.1 Akkermansiaceae bacterium
TCATTACGCGTAAAGTCACTCGGCCCATACCACGAGACCCCTGCCTTCACTCGATAACGTACCCCCGCCAGAGACGGATCTCCCACAAAGCTCTCCGCCGAGCTCAAGGTCATCATCTGAGCCAGATGCCCTCCCGCAGAATCACCAAAGGGATAGACCGCATTCGGGTCGATTCCATACTTCTTCGCATCCTTGATCAGGAACCGGAGCCCGTCCTTACAGTCCTCCAGACACTCATACATCGTGACACTCCGACCCTTCTTACACAGGCGATAGTTCACCGATGCCACCGCGAACCCTTCCTCCAGGAGAGCTGTCGCGACACTACTAAAGCTCCCCCCTGCGATTCCATGCTTGCTCCCCGCAGACCATCCGCCCCCATGGGTGTAATAGAGGAGCGGAGCAGGCTTCTTACCCGCCTTCCTCGGTAGATAGAGGTCTACATAGAGATCCTCCTCCGCTGTTTGCTTATAACATAGATTCAGGTAACGCTTCCCATCATGCTTGAGATAAGCCTGAGGTAACTTCTTCATCTCCTCTAGAGAGACCGTACCATCACCATCTTGATCCAGTTTCCCGTAACGAATCCACTGCTTACCAGCCTCTTCCTCTGAGACCAGTTGATCACCATCCGTATCATAGCGATCCATCGAGCGCTGAGCAAAAGTCGTATCATAATCAGCTGCCGCGAGCAGCAGAGTAGCAGTGAGACATCGTAATACCATATACTACCCCTTACGTAGCCCTCGGGCCAAATATGACACTAAAAAACTCCAAATACGCCAGAATCCCCCTGTACAAACCACCCTTCTTGTTAAAGGTGATCTCTTAATTAACCGCTAAGTCGCAAAGACGCAAAATTTGATAAAATGAAAGCAACATAACCCCCACCCCTTTGCGCCTTAGCATCTTCGCGGTCAAATCCCCTGATACATCACCCTAAAAACTAAAACTCGAAACTCTCCTTCTCTACGCATCACGTCCCCCCTCTTTCTAAAGTGATTCTTAATTTACCGCCAAGTCGCAAAGACTCAAAATTTAAAAAATAAATCGCATTTATTTAAAAAAACAACACCCCCTCTTCTTTGCGCCTTTGCGTCTTCGCGGTTAAATCCCCTGATACATCAAACTAAAACTCCAAATACTCCAAAATCAAGCTCTGTAACTGAATGTAGAACCTCCCCTTCACAAAGGGCTCTACCAGATCAGGATCACCTGAGATCGGGTCATACTCCTCATCCAGCTCAGAGAGCTCATACTTCCCCTCGAGGAAGATACGAGCCTGATTCACTGTCGAGTACCATGCCGCCGCATCCTCAGAGGAGATGAAGAACTCCTTCTGTTGCTCATCCTGTGCAGCAGCCAAGATATTGCTCACCGTCAGGATATCTTGCTTGAACTTGACGACCAGATCAGGCTTCACGAACTCCTCCCAATCCTCATCATCGAGATGCTGACCGACATGATTTGCCAGATGAGTAGTCTGCTCATCTCCTGCGGCATCCTGTAACATCTCCGCTAGGAGATAGAAGTCTCCACTATGATCGATCTCGATCTTGATTCGACCATCTATTGTAGGGCCTAGCTTCATTACTTATCCGATTGTTCCATCCCTGCGGTCAGCTGAGCCTCGTGCAACTGCTGCACATAGAGCTCGGCCCGCTCCTTCTCCCCTGACCATACGATCGAGCGGCCCAGATTATGGACCTCCAGCATCATCGAGCTCGCTTGGCTCTTAGGGTATCCAAAGATGCGCATAATGACCTTAGTCACATACTCCATCAAATTCACAGGGTCATCATAGATGATCACATTCCAAGGCTTGGACAACTGAGTCAGCTGCTTCGACTTAGGCGTAATAGTGGGGGATTCGGTAGGCATTGTTGTTCCTTACCAGTTTAATGAAATTATCATCCTGCATAGGAAGCACATTTTTCCAAAACCATGGATTTCACTCATACGCTCCATAATTACGAATTTTCTATGCCCACACACCCCAGACGAGACCACCCTGAGGTGGCCTCACTAGAGTTACACGTCAGCCACCGCCTCAGGCGCATCGATCCATTTATCATGCTCCTTGATCAGATCGATGAGACGATCCACCGCCTCCGCCTCTGGGATGTTGAACTTCACCGCCTCCTTACCCACATAGAGATTAATCTTATTCGGAGCCCCTCCCACGTAGCCAAAGTCCGCATCAGCCATCTCCCCAGGTCCATTCACGATACATCCCATCACGGCGATTCTCACTCCTTTGAGGTGTCCCGTCGCCGAGCGAATCTTCTGCGTCGTCTCCTGTAGATTGAACAGCGTACGACCACACGATGGGCAGGCCACGTAATCGGTCTTGAAGATCCGCGCCCCCGCTGCCTGCAAGATATTATAACTCAGGCGCAACGATTGCCCCGGAGCCTGTTCTCCCTGCACGATGATCGCATCACCGATGCCATCACAGAGGAGCGAGCCTAGGTTACGTGCGGACTCGATCAGAGTCTCCTCGAAGTCACGCTCCGCATCCACCGAGGGAGTGAAGGTGTCCTTCAGCAGGATCGGGTGCTTCACATCTATCTTAGACGCCAACAGACGGTAAGCAGGAACCACCTCTAAGCCCTCCAGACCATTAGGGATCGTTACCAACTGAGCCGACTCCTCCTGCGCGAGTGCCGCGACAGCCGCCTCATCACGAGGATCGATCTCGAGCGCTCCCGCACTATCTAAGATCACCTCAGGCTGGAAGTCTCCCATCGACTTCAGCTTATGCGCGACCGCATTCCACTTCTCTTGAGTCGTAAAGACGCGGAACGTCTCATTACCACCCAGCGCGACTCCTTGAACCTCGATCTTCTCCGTCTTACGACGCGAGTAGGAGAACGGATCATAACACGGAGCCAACGCCTCTTGCGTGCTTACCTCATTCTCCTTCTGTTGGAAGCTGCTGACCAGCTTACGCGCCACTGGGATCTCCTTGATCGGATCCTCTGTCAGAGACACGCGCACTGTACTTCCGATCCCATCATTGAGTAGGGAGCCGATTCCCACCGCAGACTTGATACGTCCATCTTCACCATCTCCCGCCTCAGTCACCCCGAGGTGAATCGGATAGTTCCAGTCCCCACCCAGATCGTAGAGCCGAGCTACTAGCAGACGGTAGGCCTCGATCATCACCTTTGGGTTAGACGCCTTCATCGAGAAGACAAAGTTGTGGTAATCCAGCCCACGCGCGATCCTCGCAAACTCCAGCGCAGACTCCACCATCCCGAGCGGCGTATCACCATATCGGTTCATGATTCGGTCCGAGAGCGAGCCATGGTTCGTCCCGATTCGCATCGCTCTCTTCTTCTCCTTACAGAGCTCCACCAATGGAGAGAACCCTTCCTCGATGCGTGCTAACTCCTCTACATACTGATCATCCGTATACTCTCGGATCTCGAACTTCTTCTTATCCGCATAGTTACCAGGATTCACCCTGATCTTTTCCACCCACTTCGCCGCCTCGAACGCCGCATCCGGCTTGAAGTGAATGTCCGCTACCAATGGCACATCATACCCAGCCCCTCTGACCTCTCGCACAATGTTCTCTAGATTCTGCGCATACTTCTTCGTCTGTGCCGTCAATCGCACAATCTCACACCCCGCATCCGCTAACTGCAGGATCTCCTTCACACACCCCTCCGTATCCCTCGTATCAGACGTGATCATCGATTGAATGCGGATCGGGTTGCCTCCCCCTATTCCTACATTACCTACCATCACCTCACGTGACTCTCGACGATTATAGGCGAATAAATCAGGGCAATATTGTAAAGTACTCATTGTTTAGCGCTAGCCTAATGCACGAACACACGGGATCAATCAAAACCTCATTTCTTTTTCCCTCTCCAAAAGAGCAAACCTCCCCAACGCGTCCCCTCACCCAGCAAAAGGATTAACCA
>WTJZ01000257.1:0-2746 GCA_011524615.1 Akkermansiaceae bacterium
CCTACAAAACCTCGACGATTCTTCCTTTTTCGAAGTCGAAGGTGGTCATCTCTAGCTTAACCTTGGCTCCTAGCTCGAGCATGGTCAGATCGAGATCGGACCCTTTCGCGAGATGCGCGAGGATTCTTTTACTATTAGGTAAGGTCACATAGACTAGTCTCTCATCTCTGAGCTCTACTACTTCTGCGATACATTCGATGGGCTTCTCGTACATATCACTATTCAGCCTTAGCTACTGAAGAGGGTAAAGACCAAAAAACAACCATTTTTCGCCCCTCTAAAAACAACAAAAACCAACATTACCTCCAAAAAGTCAATTTTCACCAGTCCCCGAAGCACAAAACACCTCTTTTACAGCCCAAACCAACAATTAACCCTTGATAAAAAGACCTAAAGGTGCGACATTTCGCGTAATTACCACAACTTTAGATGAAGGTAGAAAACTTAGACGGTGCACAAGCACTTATCAAAACCCTCGACGACCTCGGGATTGAGTATATCTTTGGATACTCAGGCGGAGCGGCGCTCCCGATGTTTGATGCTCTCGAGACAGTAGAGAGTAACATCAAATTCGTTCTTACACGTCACGAACAAGGTGCGATCCACATGGCTGATGGATACGGTCGCGCTACTGGCAAGCCTGCAGTGGTTCTCGTGACTTCTGGCCCAGGTGCTGGTAACCTAGTCACCGGCCTCATGACCGCTCAGATGGACTCGGTTCCAATGATCGTTCTCTCTGGACAACAAGTAACATGGATGCTCGGTAAGGACGCCTTCCAAGAAGCGGACATCTTCGGCATTACGATCCCAGTAGTGAAGCACAACTACCTCGTCAAGGAAACGAACGCGCTCCCACAGATCGCACGTGAGGCATTCCACATCGCGACGACAGGGCGTCCTGGACCAGTATTGATCGATATCCCTAAGAACATCTCTCAAGCTCCATTCACCGCTGATACCATCGAGGCAGAAGTGAATCTCCCTGGATACCATCCAGAGCGTGCGCTAGAAGTCAATGAGGAGCATGTCGCAGCAGCTCTTAAGCTTATCAAGAATGCGAAGAAGCCTCTTATCCTAGCAGGTCAAGGCGCCATGATCGCTAAGGCTGATGAGGAGCTCATGAAGTTCGCGACCACTCTCGGTTGCCCAGTAACCAATACCCTCCTCGGTAAAGGCGTCTTCCCTGAGAACCACGACCTCTCGCTCGGTATGCTCGGGATGCACGGTACCGCGTATGCGAATAAGGCCGTCTGTGAGTGTGACCTTCTGATCAACATTGGTTCACGATTTGATGACCGTATCATTGGACAGCCAGACAAGTTCGCGGCCCAGGCAGACATCATCCACATCGACCTCGACGCTTCTGAGATTGATAAGATGATCGTTCCTGATGTCCACATCATCTCTGACGCCAAGGCTGCTCTCGTAGCGCTTAATTCACAACTAGAATCCAACGACACATCCGCGTGGCTCAAGACGCTAGATGGGTATAAGAAGAAGTTCCCTCTCTCCTACAAGAAGCAAGGCGGACTCCGCATGCAACAGGTCATTGACGAGTTCTATAAGCAAACAGGTGGAGACGCGATCGTCTGTACAGACGTAGGTCAGCACCAAATGTGGGCCGCTCAGTTCTTCAAGAACCATAAGTCGAACCAGTGGGTCTCATCAGGAGGAGCAGGAACCATGGGCTTCGGCTTCCCAGCCGCGATCGGAGCACAGTTCGCATGCCCGGACTCGACCGTGATCTCCTTCTCTGGTGATGGCGGATTCCAGATGACTCTCTTTGAGCTAGCAACAGCTGCAATCCATAAGCTCCCAATTAAGATCGTAGTTCTCAATAACCACTATCTCGGAATGGTACGCCAATGGCAGGAGCTCTTCTTTGATGAACGCATGAGTGGAGTAGATCTCCATGGTAACCCTGACTTCGTTAAGCTCGCACAGTCATACGGCATCAAGGGCATCAACATCAAGCGCCCTGCAGATGTAGAACGCTTCGTCAAAGAAGCCCTCGAATATAATGAAGGACCAGTCCTCATTAATGCAGAGTGTATCAAGACTGACAATGTCTTCCCGATGATTCCAGCAGGAGCATCTCTGGAGGAAATGCTCATCGAGCCACCTAAACACAAGATGGCTAAGCCAGTAGGAAGCACCTAGGAACCTCCATGACTCAGGTAGCCCTACTCCCTATAGCAGGTACAGGGCTACACTTCTTCTCCTTAGAGCAACTCAACCTAATCCCATTTTCGACAATGTCACAAATTATCACCACTGACACCCCTGTAGCCCCCTCTACAGACTCACCAAAGATTTACACCCTCTCTATCCTCGTTAACAACAAGGCTGGTGTCCTCATGCGCATTACGCAGGTCTTTGCACGCCGAGGATACAACATCGATTCCCTCGTAGTCTCTCAAGGACGCGACCCACAATTCTCCAGAATGACCATCGGATTCTCTGGTGATCGAGAAGGTCTCGACCAAATCCGCAAGCAGGTCTACAAACTCATCGACGTCATCCAAGTCTACGAACACAGCAGCGAAGACGCCGTCGTAAGAGAACTCGTACTCGTTAAATTCCTAGCTGGTACAGATGACCGCGCGGAAGCACTCCAGATTATCGAGCACTTCAACGGTAAAACCGTAGACCTCACCCCGAACTCTATGGTAGCTACCTTCACAGGTGAGTCTAAGAAAATTGATGCAGCCCTAGGCATGCTTACTAAGTTCGAAATCGTAGAGAC
>WTJZ01000257.1:2846-18401 GCA_011524615.1 Akkermansiaceae bacterium
AGCGGTTAACCAGACTCAAGACTAAACAAGCTCCAGAATTCTAGAGCCAAAAAAAGACCTACATCTGTAGGTCTTCTTCGAGTAAATCAATAGAATAGCGCTGTGCTATTAGAGTGCTGCTTTGAGGTTTGATGAAGCCTTGAATCCAACGTTCTTAGACGCTGCGATCTGAAGCTTCTCACCTGTCTTAGGATTACGACCTTCACGAGCTGGACGCTCACGAACGTCAAAAGTACCAAATCCGATGACCTGTACTTTCTTATCTGACTTGATACCTTCAGCGATTGCGTCAAGTACTGCTGCTACTGCAACTTCTGCTTCCTTCTTGGTGGCACCTTCTCCAAGATTATTGTAAACTGCTTCGATCAACTCGGTTTTGTTCATAGTGCGATGATAAAAGACCAACGATCCTTATGCTGTAAAGGATAAACTCACAAAAAGTGGTCGGCATTCTGTACCTAATGCGTGGAGCAAAAATCCTTCATAGGGAACCTATTTAGATTAATCAAAAATACACTAGATTATCATCATAAATAGGAATTCCACTAACCAATACGTAAAAACAAACAGAAACAAAAAACAATCAACAGAATCAAAGACTAAAAATCCCCCTAAACAGAAAACAAACTTAAGGAAAACGAAGAAAAAACAAAATCGGTTTTGGGGACCAACACGGTAAAATGGTGAGATAAAAATAGAAAAAGCAATAAAATCGCTAAAAAATGTGACATTTCAAGAAGCCTCTCGACTTTGTGAAATTTTTCACAAATTCGACTTGCTCATTGGGCATGAGCTCACCTATAGGATTCTCACAGAAATTATTCAGGCATGAGATTCGCATCATTCATCACCAAGTTCTTCTTGTTCGCTCTACTACTTACACCTGCTGTTGCAGCAGAAGGCGGACACAAGCTCCCTCTCTACGCAGAGAAGATCCCAGGTCTGATCTTCACTAACTCAATGATCATGACATGGCTTGCAGCTGGCGTGCTCATCTTCTTCGCCCTCTCGGCTTCTAAGAAGATCTCAGTAGTCCCTGAAGGCTTCCAAAACTTCGCTGAATGGGTAGTTGAGTCACTATACGACTTCCTCGAAACCATCCTTGGTGATCACCTTGTTAAGAAAACATTCTGGTTCTTCTCATCCATCTTCCTCTTCATCCTAGTTACAAACTGGCTTGCCCTCTTCCCTGGTGTAGGAACATTCGGCTTCAACATGGACAGCTCACACCCACTTCCATTCCTTCGTGGTGGTAACGCAGACGTCAACATGACAGCAGCGCTTGGTGTCATCTCATCTCTCACATGGCTCTTCTGGGCTATCCAAGAAAACGGCATCAAAGGCTTCCTCGCTCACATCTTCGCTCCTAAAGGTGGCGGCAAAGGCGCTATGGCAGTAGTCATGATCATCGTATTCTTCGTAGTAGGTGTACTCGAAGTAGTTTCAATCGGCATCCGTCCTCTCGCTCTTACGTTCCGTCTCTTCGGTAACATCTACGCTGGTGAGCAAGCACTCGAAGCACTCCTTGCAATGGTTCCGGGCTTCCTTAAGTTCGCTCCACCTCTTCTCTTCTACTTCATGGAGATCCTTGTTGGATTCATCCAAGCACTCGTATTCACCCTCCTCACCGCAGTATTCCTCAACCTCATCTGTGACCACGGTGACGAGCACCACTAATATCTAAACCCTTTATACCCTTTCACTTACTTGACCATATGGCGTCATCGCTGTGGGAGTAAGAGAAACAACCCAAAACAAAACAGAATAACATTATGTTCGAACTATTCAACTTCATCGCAGCAGCAGTAGAGGCAGCACAAGCAGCTACTCCTTGGCACATCGCAGTAGCAGGTGGTCTTGGTGCTCTTGGCATCGGTCTCCTCGGAATGAAAGCAGCTGAAGCTACAGGCCGTAACCCTGGTGCAGCTAGCTCAATCCTTACTCTTTCAATCATCCTTGCAGCTCTTATCGAGGGTGTATTCATTATTACTGCACTCGTTGTAGGACGATAATTTTAATTATCTTTGTGGCTTCGCGAGAAGCCACACCCCATACCACTTTCCCCACACAAACAAAACTCAGACGCTCTTAACAATCCGCGATTATGATCCTTGATATCCTAGCAGCAGCTACATCAGAAATCCCTGCACCAACAGGCAACATTGCTACAGACCTTGGTAACACCCTCGTTTACAAGTTTGGTTTCAACACGCCATTCTTCGTAGCTCAGTGCATTAACTTCATCATCATCGTATTCGTCCTCAAGAAGTTCGCATTCGGTCCACTCGGGACAATGCTTGCAGAGCGTCGTGAGCGAATCAAAGCAGGTGAAGAAAAGCTCAAGCAAATTGAGATCGACCTAGCTGAAACAGAAAAACGTACAGCAGCAGCTCTTGAAGAAGCTAACGCAAAAGCGAAAGCAATGATCTCAGAAGCACAAGACAGCGCAGCTAAGCTTGGCGAAGAGAAGACACAAGAAGCGATCGCATCTGCACAACGCATCCTTACTAAGGCTGAAGAAGCAGCAAAAGCAGACCGTGAGCAAATGGTTGCAGAACTCAAGGCTGACTTCGGTAAGCTCGTTGCTACAGCAACAGCTACAGTAGCAGGTAAGGTCCTCACCGACGCAGACCACGCAACAATCAACGCAGAAGCTCTCAACGTCATCGAGAAGTAATTCTGACCATCTTTTAGATCACTCCCATGAAAGTTTCCAAAGCATCAAGAGAATTTGCTACTCGTGCCTTCCGCATGTGCCAAGACAATGGCGTCCTCAATGAGGAAAAGCTCTCTAACGCAATCACATTTCTCGGCAAGAATAAGCCAACTGACTACATCGGTGTCCTCACCGCTCTTAAGAAGTTGGTTCGACTCGATCTCGATAAGAGAACAGTAACAGTCCAGAGTGCTAAGGCACTCTCTGCTGAGGAAACTACCAAACTCCAGGAGTCGATCACCAAAAAGCACGGCGAAAACCTCATCTTTAACTACTCCACATCACCAGAACTCATCGGTGGTATCCGTGTTAAAGTCGGCAGCCAGATCTATGACGGATCTGTTCTCGCTAAGATCAACCGCCTCGCTAACTCTATCTAATTCCCAACCCAACCAATCTTTTACAAAAACTTAAATACGTCCTGCTATGAGCACCATCCTTGAACAACTCGAAAAAGAAATCTCAGGCATCTCTACTGCGGTAGAAACAGCTAACGTCGGTATCGTACGCGAAATCGGTGACGGTGTAGCTAAGGTAGAAGGCCTCAGCGATGTACAACTCAACGAAATGATCGAGTTCCCAGGCGGAATCACAGGTCTTGCACTTAACCTTGAAGAAGGTGAAGTTGGTGTTGTACTCCTCGGTGACTACACAACCCTCAAAGAAGGTGACGAGTGTAAGTCAACAGGTACTCTCCTTTCTGTACCAGTTGGTGAAAACCTTCTCGGTCGTACAGTTGACGCTCTCGCAGCGCCAATCGACGGAAAAGGTGCTATCGACGCTGCAGCTCAATACCCTGTAGAAAAGATCGCTCCTGGTATCATTGAGCGTGAGTCTGTATCTGTTCCAGTACAGACAGGTATCATGGCGATCGATGCGATCGTACCAATCGGACGTGGTCAGCGTGAGCTTATCATTGGTGACCGTGGTACAGGTAAGACGACTATCGCGATCGACACCATCATCTCACAAGCAAACCAAAACAAGGCTGCTGAAGCTGGTAAGCTCGAGAACCACAAGCCTCTTTACTGTATCTACGTTGCGATCGGACAGAAGCGTTCGAACGTTGCTTCTGTAGTGAAGTCACTCGAAGAAGCTGGAGCTATGGAGTACACAACAGTTGTTGCTGCTACTGCATCTGACCCTGCGACAATGCAGTACCTCGCTCCGTACACAGGTTGTGCGATTGCTGAGTACCTCATGGACCAAGGTAAAGAGTGTCTCATCGTATTTGATGACCTTTCTAAGCACGCGGTTGCATACCGTCAGATGTCACTCGTTCTTAAGCGTCCTTCAGGACGTGAGGCTTACCCTGGTGACGTATTCTACCTCCACTCACGCCTTCTTGAGCGTTCTGCACGTCTCTCACAAGCTGCAGGTGGTGGATCACTTACCGCTCTTCCAATCATTGAGACACAAGCTGGTGACGTATCTGCATACATTCCAACAAACGTGATCTCGATCACAGACGGTCAGATCTTCCTTGAGACAGACCTCTTCAACCAAGGTATCCGTCCTGCGATCTCAGTAGGTCTCTCGGTATCTCGTGTAGGTGGTGCTGCTCAAACTAAGACAGTGAAGTCAGTAGCTGGTACTACTAAGCTCGACCTCGCTCAGTACCGTGAGCTTCAGGCATTCGCTCAGTTCGGATCAGACCTCGATGCTTCTACTCAGCGTAAGCTCGAGCGTGGTGCTCGTATCGTAGAGCTCTTCAAGCAGAACCAATACTCACCACTCTCAATGCAAGAGGAGTCAGTAATCCTCTTCGCTATGCAGAACGGATACTTCGACAAGGTTGAAGTAGAAAACGTTCTTCAGTACAAGGCGGACATGATCGAGTTCTTCGCTACCCGTAAGAGCGACGTCATCGACTTCCTCGGTAACGAAAAGCCAGACCTTAAGAAGAATAAGGACGCTAAGGCAAAAGTTGCAGCTGCTCTTGACGACTTCGTCGCAGCACAAGGTTAATCCCTTCCCCCTCATGTGGCTCCTCAGGGAGCCACTCACCCTTTCCCTATCCCCCACATAGATACTTTACCGCAATGGCTAACCTACAAGACATCAGAAGACGTATTAAGTCGGTTAACAACACAGCTCAGATCACCAAGGCAATGCAGATGGTGGCAGCTGCTAAGATGAAGAAAGCACAAGACCAGGCAATCGCTGGACGTGCATACGCAGACCGCCTCAATGCTGTTCTAAGCAACCTGAAATCTAACATGGAAGGTCTCGCGCACCCATACCTAGAGGTTCGTGAAGAAGGCAAGCACCTCATTGTTGCCATCTCTACGGACAAAGGTCTCTGTGGAGCGATCAATACGCGTCTCCTCAAGAAGATCAATGCTGACCTCCCTGCAGGATCAGACGTCCTCACCATTGGTAAGAAGCTTCGTGAGCAGTTCAGCAATGCTGGTAATGAGATCGTTGCAGATTACTCAGTGATCGATCCTGTACCATTTGACGCTATCAAAGAGATCGCGGACTACGTAGTAGAAGCGTTCACCAGTGGTACATACAACAAGGTTTCCGTCGCGTTCACAAACTTCATTTCAACGCTCGACCAACAACCACACATTTCACAACTCCTCCCTATCGATCCAAGTAAGCTCGCAGAGAAGCGTGACTACGAAGGTGTAGGCAAAGGTGAAGTCGAAGAAACACAAGCTGTTGAGAAAGAATACACGTTCGAGCCAAACCCAAATGAGGTTCTCAGCGCCCTTCTCCCACAGTACATCAATTTCCAAGTATACCAAATGCTTGTTGAGGCAAGAGCATCCGAGCACTCAGCTCGTATGGTGGCAATGAAAGCAGCTACTGATAATGCGAACAACCTCGCAAAGGATCTGAAACTCGAATACAACAAGCTCCGTCAGGCTGCCATTACCCAAGAACTCCTCGAGATCACAACGGCTATGAAGGCTATGGAGTAATGACTCTCGCCATTCATTTTATCTATTATCATTTTAACAAGCATTATTAATCTTCCCCCCAATCATTCTTACCATGAGCAATAAAGGAACCATCGTTCAAATCATCGGCGCTGTTGTTGACGCAGACTTCTCAGCAGCTGCTAAACTCCCAGACATCTACAACGCCCTTGAAATCTCTTACGATCTCTTCGGTGAATCAACAAGCCTCATCCTTGAGGTTCAGCAACACCTTGGTGACGGTCGTGTACGTGCAGTTGCAATGAGCACAACAGACGGTCTTAAGCGTGGAATGGAGATCACTGACACAGGTAAATCAATCCAGGTTCCTGTTGGTGAGCAAGTTCTCGGACGTATCTTCAACGTTACAGGTGAACTCGTAGACGACAACGTAGCGCTCGCTGAGCCAGACAAGAAGTCAGAGATCCACCGTGCAGCTCCAGCTCTCGTTGAGCAAGCTGACAACGCTGAGATTCTTGAAACAGGTATCAAAGTAATCGACCTCGTATGTCCTTTCCTTAAGGGTGGTAAAGTTGGTGCTTTCGGTGGTGCAGGTGTTGGTAAAACAGTTGTTATCATGGAGCTTATCAACAACATCGCTAAGAACCACGGTGGTTACTCCGTATTCGCTGGTGTAGGTGAGCGTACTCGTGAGGGTAACGACCTTTACTGGGAGATGATCGAGTCTAACGTAATCGGTGTCGAGCGTGACGCTGACGGTGAGCCAATCATCAACGCTGATGGTACTCCTAAGCTTGCTGACGGATCTAAGGTAGCTCTCGTATACGGTCAAATGAATGAGCCTCCAGGTGCTCGTCTCCGTGTTGCTCTCTCAGCTCTTACAATGGCTGAGTACTTCCGTGATGAAGAGAACCAAGACGTACTTCTCTTCGTTGATAACGTATTCCGTTTCTCACAAGCTGGTTCAGAGGTATCTGCTCTTCTCGGACGTACTCCATCAGCAGTAGGTTACCAACCAACACTCGCAGAAGAGATGGCTGGTCTCCAAGAGCGTATTACTTCTACTAAGAAGGGATCGATCACGTCACTCCAAGCGGTATACGTACCTGCGGATGACCTTACTGACCCAGCTCCAGCAAACACCTTCGCTCACCTTGACGCGACTGTTGTACTTGAGCGTGCTCTTGCAGCACAAGGTCTCTTCCCTGCTATTGACCCTCTCGCATCATCATCTAAGGCTCTCACGCCTGAGATCGTTGGTGAAGAGCACTACGCAATCGCTCGTGGCGTACAGAAGGTACTCCAGCGTTACAAAGACCTCCAGGACATCATCGCGATTCTCGGTATGGACGAGCTCTCAGACGAAGACCAACTCTCCGTCTACCGTGCTCGTAAGATCCAACGTTTCCTCACTCAGCCATTCCACGTGGCAGAAGTATTCAACAACGTACCAGGTGTACTTGTAAAAGTTGAAGACACAGTTGCAGGATTCAAGGAACTTCTTGAAGGTAAGTGGGACGACGTTCCAGAAGGTAACTTCTACATGCGTGCTGACCTCTCAACCGTTTCACGCGACGCAGAATAAGCTCTCTTAGCTTTTTCAGCCTCGTCCTACGGCCGAGGCTGTCTAAAGCTAAGGTAATAACTCCCCATTACCAACCGCTCCTCCCTAATCCATTTTTAGACATGGCTATCCAACTCGAAATCGTAACTCCTGAAAAGAAAGCATTCTCAGACCAAGTAGAAGACGTATACCTTCCAACCATCATGGGTGAAACAGGTGTTCTCTCAGGTCACACCGCTCTCGTGACTCCACTAGAGCCAGGTACTCTCAAGTACAAGATCAACGGCGAGTACAAGGAAATCGAAATCGGTGAAGGCTTCATGGAAGCTACCCAAACCACCGTTACAGTGCTTACTGCTAAAGCAGAAGTTGCTGCTTAATTTTTCCCTATCAGGTAAAATCAAAATAAAGCCTCCCTGCATTCCTGCTGGAGGCTTTTTTCGTTCCGGTGTCCCTCTTGCGTCAGTGATCTACAGATGGACGCAGATACACACTGATTGCTAAAATAGCAATGATTGTAAGGACGAAGAAGCATAAACGCCTGCTATAATGGACGGGACCTAAAGGAAGACTCCACAGTCAATATCTGTGTCTATCCGTGTCCATCTGTGGTTTTAAAGCAATTCGGTACAAACATGCTTCCCCCACTCATGTCGATCCCCCTATTTCAGAGCCTTGAGACAAGCTTCTAAATCAGGATAGATAAATTCATAACCAGCCTGCTCTAGGGCCTTCGGATACACGCGATAGCTGTCTAACAGATGTTTCCCAAATTCTCCGAACATCATCTTTAAGGCGAATTCTGGGGCTGGGATGAAGGCAGGGCGTTGCAGAACTCGACCTAGCGCCTTGGTAAAGGCGCTATTCTTCACAGGGTTCGGCCCAACAAAGTTAACGGGACCGCTGATCTCCTGCTCGATACAGAATAAGGTCTGAGCGGCCACATCACGGACTTCGACCCACGGCATCCATTGCTTACCATTCCCGAGCGGCCCACCTGCTCCGAGGCTGAATGCCGTTTTCATTTGCTCCCATGCTGCGCCTCCTTTTCCTAACACAAGCCCTACTCTACCGAGCACCACGCGTAATCCAAGAGACTCCCCAGCTACCGCTGCCTGCTCCCAATCTAGACACAGATCAGCGAGAAAGCCCTCTCCCTTTGCGCTCTGTTCATCTAATTCATGATCATCACAGTCTCCGTAATACCCCACAGCTGAGGTATTGATGAGTACTCTGGGTCGCGACTCTTCTGGAAGTTTGGCTACCGCTGTAACTATAGCCTCCGTCACATTCACCCTACTGGTCCGGAAGAGTACCTTCTTCTTCTCACTCCACCGTTGAGCAACCGACTCCCCGGCATAATTCACAATAGCGTCCAAGCCGCTCACATCGAGTTCATCACCAATATGCCTCCATGTTAAGCCGCCTGAACTTGCCTTAGCCGATCGACTAAAACCGACTACCTCATGCCCCTTTTCAATCGCATGCTCGCAAAACGCCTTCCCGATAAAACCACTCGCTCCGATGACTCCTATTTTCATTGTTACAATGAAACACTAATCAGCAGAATTGCAAATGAGAGATCCTCAGAATTATCTCCCACGCAAGCGTTATCCAGAGTTACCAACATATTTGCCTTTCCATTTTAGGAATCCTTTTTTACGAATAAGGCTCGTCACATGAAGGCTTTCCGCATCGTTCTCCTCACCGTCCACGTCTTACTCAGTGGGCTATCAGCTCAGCAGAGTCCATCTCCTGCTGACCAAGCGTCCGTGAAGACTCGCCCTAATGCGAGAACGATGACGCTCACCGTTCCATCCCCTCGCGGTCTCATTATGGATCGAAATGGAGAGGTCTATGCCAATAACAGAACGATCTATTACCTGACGCTCCAGTTCCCCGAGCTCAACAACCCTTCTGATAGCCAAATCCTCTCATGGGCACATAAACGGCTCGCCGCCGCAGCCGACATTCTCGGCGCCCCCTGGACGATCAAGGATGAGGACCTCCTCTCTCACTACCAGCATAGACGCTGGCTCCCCCTACAGAATAAGAAGGTTTACGAGCAAGACGATATCACATCGATCACCCTTATGGACGGCCTCGCCTTTCAGCCGCTCTATGTACGGAACTACCCACAGCAAGAGTCTGCGGCCCATATCATTGGTTACGTTCGCTCTACGGGTAAGCTCCCGACTGGTCCTATCAACTACGAGGACCCACTCTGGGAACTCACCTCTGGTACAGAAGGGCTGGAGAACATCTTCGACCACGAACTCTCAGGCACTCCTGGCCAGCGCCATATCCTCGTAGACTCCGATGGGTCACGGCTCGTCGATGAATACCCGGTGAAGCCAGAGATGGGGAACTCTCTCGTCCTCACGCTCAACTCGCAGTGGCAAAACAAGGCGGAACGAATTCTCAAAAAGAATACGAAAAAGGGAGCACTCGTCCTCATCGACGTTCTCACTGGAGAGGTCCTTACGCTCGCCTCCTACCCTCACTACGACCTCAACCTCTGGATCCCTTATATCAAAGAGGATGAATTCGCTACCCTTCGCGATGACAAGGCACGCCCTATGTTTGCCAGAGCGTTCCAGGCACGTTACCCGCCAGCATCGACCTTCAAGGCTATTGTCGCGGCCTCCGCGATCTCTAACAACGTGGTCCAGACCGATACTCTAATCGACTGTCCCGTCTCGGTCGAAATCGGAGGCAAGGAATACAAGAACCATAGTAAATACCCAGATGGTGAAATCAATGCGCGTAAGGCCCTCGCTCGCTCTAATAACTGTTGGTTCTACCAAGTCGGAATCCAAGCAGGATCCAAGACCTTCCTCGCTGCCGCTCAGGAACTAGGATTCGGTGCCAAGTCAGGTCTCCCCCTCTTCAATGAAACACGGGGACTCATCCCAGACAATCGCTACATGGTCGAGAAGTATGGCCGCCCTATCCTAGATGGTGACACCGCTAACTTCGCTATTGGACAAGGTGATGTCGAGGCCTCACCACTCCAGGTCGCTCAAGCCATGGCAGGACTCGCCAATGGGTACTCCCTCCCCCGCCTCCAACTCATCAAGCAAATCCAATCCCCTAATGGAAACGTCCTATTGGCGAATGGTCGCGAACAACGCAACTCTCTCAGCTTTAGCCGAACCGCTATCGATGAAGTGGCCAAAGGGATGTACGACGTCATCCACGCGACCTACGGTACCGGTAAGAACGGGTATCTCGACTTCACCACTATGACAGGGAAGACGGGTACTGCTCAATGGGTACAGGGCAAGGAGCTCGCCTGGTTTGCTGGATTCTTCCCTTACGAGAAGCCACGCTTCGCCTACGCAGCACTCTACGAGGGCAGTACGGGGGAGTCCGTATCAGGTGGACGTAAGGCAGCCCCGATCATCAAGGAGTTCCTCTCAGGTATTTCTAGCACCCTCCTCAGCTACATGGAGAAGACTGATATCTACAGCGCTCAGGTAACCTTACCGTCACAACCAGACCTCAACAATACTGCCGCTGCCATCATCATTGACGATGAACCAATCGGTGACGAGCCTCTCCGCGCTCTGATCGTCGATGATGATACCGAACCTAATCGTGCCGTCGTCGTAGATGAGGAGAATTCCGACCAACCCATCAAAGCGATTATCATCGAGGAGTAATTCCTGTGACAATCCAACCACCACTTTCTATCAAAAGAATAAAGAAAAGCGTTGTATAATGACGTTATCATTTTAGAACTCTTAAGAGAATACCTCAATTTAACTAAAACAACCATGGATATCCAAATCGCTACACTCTGCGACCACGCAGCTGACTACAATGGTAAAATGATCATCTCAGGAACGTTCGAGACTCTCGCAGCTCGTCAATTTCCTGTAGTACACCCACACTGCTGCCTCGCTCTTCGTATCTGTGTTACTCCAGAAGACACAGGCGCACACAAGATGGCGATCAACTTCATCGACGAAGATGGTAAGCAGATCGATCCTAAGATGCCACTCAAGGCAGACTTCCCTGTAGAGCTTCCTGACAGCATCTCATTCCTCTCACGTAACCTCGTTCTTAACCTCCAGGGCCTCAAGTTCGAGAAAGAAGGCGTTTACTTCGTAGACGTATCGATCGACGAAGAGCTCATGACACGCGTCCCTCTTCGCGTTGTAGATGCTACTAAGCTTGAGCAACAGCAACAAGCTGCTCAGTAAGAAGTCCCCTTCCTACATACAGCCCCAGCCCTTCAGACACCATGTCATCTGACGCACCTAGCTTCCTTGATACAGTCCTGATTACTGGGGCTTCTTCTGGTCTTGGCGCCGAGTTCGCTCGTCAACTCGCACCAGTCGTGAACCACCTCATTCTCGTCGCTAGACGTGAGGATAGGCTCCAGTCCCTCTCGGAGGAACTCTTCGCCTCACACCCTCATCTCGCCATTAATGTCGTCGCGGTAGACCTCGCGACTACTGACGGACGCGAGAACCTTTTTCAGTATCTCTCAGGTCGAGAGATCACTCCTACTCTCCTGATCAACAATGCCGGCTTAGGAGATTACGGCACCTTTGCCGACTCTGACTGGGCCAAGACCCAAGCGATGATCGATGTCAATATGACAGCATTGACTCAGCTCTGTCATCAGTACATCCCAGGGATGAAGTCGCAGGGTGCAGGAGCCATCATTAATGTGAGCTCTCTTGCTAGTACCCTCCCCATCCCAGACTTTGCGGTTTACGCCGCGACCAAGGCATACGTCTCTAGCTTTAGCGAAGCACTCCGTCTAGAACTCGCTGAGGACTCTATTCCCGTTCTCGCCCTCTGCCCTGGCCCTGTCAGTACCGAGTTTGGCCAAGTCGCTGCCCGCGAGGAGAAGAAGTTCCAAATTAGTGGCTACAATCTCCTCTACGTTGATAAGGAACAGGTCGTAACCGAGGCCATCAATGGCCTCCTCCAGAACCAACCACGAGTCTACCCTGGCTGGAAGGTGGCCCTCTTAGCTGGAGCGATTACCGCGCTCCCTCTCTTTGCCATCAGAGCCTACATGTCAAACCGACCTCGTAAGTCTCAATAGTATCCCCCATGATTAAGTTTTTACTCTCTTGCCTCCTCGGTGCGGCACTGGGTGGAGGTGTCGTCTACTACCTCTACGTCTCCGACACTCCTAAGCCTGAACCGATCACCGCGATCACGCCCCCGGCTCCCGATCCCTATGAGGGGCTCCCCTCTATTCAAGTCTCCCCCACTAAGCCGCATGGCGAGAAGATCACAGACATTCGCTCCCTAACGAAGGGCTTTGACTTCGAGAGTACCGTCGACATTACCCCAGGTGATACAGCCAGTGCGGAGCGCATGCTCTCCGAAAGTTACGTTGCTCGTCTAGAGATCGACCTCAAGGAACCCACGCCAGCGCTCACCGCTGACCACCTCACACATGCGGCACCACTCCTGCTCCAGCAGCTGCCAGGACTCAGTGAGGCTCTCCCGACCGCTACTGTACACCCATACTGGCACACCCTCTATGGGAATAAGAAGCAACGCACCGTCAATAGCGCACACCATCTGCTCAAGCTCCTCACCAAGCACAATTACTACGACTGTAATACCGTACTCAACCTGCAGCATCCTGAAAGCAAGCGCAAGGCTCTCCTGATCCAGTCAGATATGGACGTCGTTGCCGATGGATCTGATGGAGATCGTCTTCCATCAATGCCAGATGAGATCGTCAACTCCACCTACTATCAACCAACCACGAGTTACAGTTGGGCGAAGCAAACCGATACCCCTAACCCAATGGTTGCAGGCTTTATCAAACGCATGGGCAATGCGGAAAAAGAAATCGCCGCTCCATCTACCACTTCAGAACGACGCAAATGGCTCAAGGAGCGTAAGCAATGGCTCAAACGCTCTATTGATGAAATGAACTCCCGCTCCTTCCTCATCGCAGAGTATGACCCCTTTATCGTACTCCCCGTCCCTATCATTGTTGATAAGAGCGCCTACTCCCCCAATGTAGGCGACTATGCCGTGGTCTTTCACGGAGACCGCGCCTTCCCTGCCATCGTCGGTGACGCGGGGCCTGATTATAAGATGGGAGAGGCCTCTGTCCGCCTTGCCCGAGAGATCTCTGCTGATGCGGGCCCCTACCACCGTCCCGTCAGCGACCTCTCTGTCAGCTACCTCGTCTTCCCTGGCTCGCGTAAGCAACCACATCGCGCTCCAGACTACGATGATATTCACGCCGAGTGTACCCGCCTACTCAGCGACTTTGGTGGACTCGCCGAGTCCTCAAGCCTACATCAGTGGGAGGACCTACTACCTGCCAGTCAGACTGCAGCCGCCCCTGCTCCCCAGACGCAGCAGTGATACACTATTGCAACATAATCGCACCAAAGGCTTCTGTGATTTAAAACTTGCCCTCATCTCCTAATCTTACCTAGAGTCTTCATCCCGTGAGTACTACCGCAATCAACAAACCAGCCCTCCTTCTGATCGGCGCACCAGGCGCAGGAAAAGGGACTCAAGGAGAGACCATCGGTCATCTCCCAGGCTACTTTCATTGTGCCAGTGGCGACATCTTCCGTGCTCTTGATAAGGAGTCCGAACTAGGCCAAAAGGTAGCGGCATACTCTAATGCTGGAAACCTCGTCCCAGACGAGATCACTCTAGAGATCGTACAGACACAACTCGAGGCATGGGTCGCAGATGGCACCTATAACCCTGAGAAGGAAGTACTCCTACTAGACGGTATTCCACGCACGGTGAACCAAGCCGAACTCATCAGCAAGTTCGTCGATATCAAGCGTGTGATCCATCTTTCCTGCCCAGACTATGAGGCTCTCCTCGTCAGAATGAAGAAGCGAGCACTCGACAAGGGGCGTCCAGATGATGCCCAAGAGGAAGTCATCCGTAACCGCTTCTCCGTATACGAGGCCGAGACAAAGCCTATTCTAGAATTCTTCGGAGAGGATAAGGTCACCACCATTGATGCCCAACAGCATCCAATCCAAGTGCTCAACGAACTCACCCAGGCACTACTCGACCACTCCCTCTACCAAGAGCTTTAATCGAGAACTTAATAAAAATATGTGGGGCTGAGAGGCCCCACTTTTTGTATATGTCTACATCTATCCTTTTCATGGGCACGGGCGACATCGCGATCCCTGCCTTCCAGTCCCTCATCGACAGCGAGTATAACCTCCTCGGCCTCGTCACCCAGCCAGACAAGCCCGTCGGACGTAAGCAACTACTCACCCCACCCAAGATCAAGGAGCTCGCCCTCCAACACGATCTCCCCGTCTGGCAACCTGAGAAGGCTAAGAGCAAGGCGTTCTTGACCGAGCTCGAGGCGCTCGCACCAGACATCATTATTGTAATGGCATATGGTCAAATCCTCACACAGCGACTGATCGACATCCCGACGAATGCCATTATCAATGTGCACGCCTCTCTCCTCCCTCTCTATCGAGGGGCCTCTTGCATCCAAGGCCCCATCGCAGATGGGCACGACCAGACAGGCGTCACGATCATGCATGTCGTCAAGGCTCTCGACGCAGGTGACATCATCCTCCAGCGTACCACTCCGATCTCACCAGAGGACACCGGAGGCTCCGTCCATGACCGTCTCGCGGAGCAGACTCCAGACGCTCTCCTAGAGGCTCTCGCACAGCTCTCCTCAGGAACTGCGACACGTACTCCTCAGATCGAAGAAGACTCGACCTATGCTCCTAAGCTCCTGCGCAATGATGGAGAGCTCGACTTCTCAAGGTCGGCAACAGAGCTAGAACGCCTCATTCGCGCCTACCACCCGTGGCCCGGCACCTTCTTCCCCTATACCGATAAGAAGGGCAAGACCAAGAGACTCAAGGTCTTCCCTCCTGTCAGTGTCCACTCTACCAGCCACCCAATAGGCCAACCTCTCATCGAGGATAACAAGCTCCTCATCGGATGCGGCGACAACTCCACTCTCGAGCTCACCCTCGTGCAACCAGAAGGATCTAAGGCCATGCCTGCGTCTGATTTCCTCAAGGGGAATCCATTTGGGTAAAGAATCATTCGCGTCCCGCTCACCTATCGACTATACTCTCCTTATCTATGGAATCTATTGAACTCGACCTCCCATCAGAATGCGGAGTGATGCTACTGGGCGGCACCGCCCTCTTTCCGCATTCCTCTATGGATCTCCATATCTTCGAGAACCGATACCGCGCCATGCTGCGCCAATGTATCGAGGGCTCATTCATGTTTGCCATGGGAACGCTCTACGAGCCAGAAGACCAACCCTACGAGTCCTGTGTCTCTCCTATCGGCACCATTGGACTCATCAAGGTCTCCCGCTCACTCAAGGACGGATGCTCCAACATCATCCTTACTGGGATCAAGCCAGTACGCTTTGA
>WTJZ01000257.1:18501-19588 GCA_011524615.1 Akkermansiaceae bacterium
GAGACCAATGATAGTAATCGCGCAAGCAAATTACTCTCCGCGCTGTCGCTATAATTGATATGTTCAAGAAGCTCCTCCTCCTCTTCATTGCAGTTCCCATCGTAGAGCTCATGCTCTTCATGACCCTCAGTGACGTCATCTCACTCCCTGTTACGTTGGCCATTATTGTACTCACTGGTATCCTCGGAGCCAGCCTAGCCAAGCAACAAGGAATGCTCGCGCTCTCTAATCTACAAAAGGCACTCGCCAGTGGCCAACTCCCCCACAATGAGGCCACTGACGGAATCCTCATCCTACTCGCAGGGGCTGTCCTCCTCACCCCAGGCTTCCTAACAGACGCCGTCGGATTCGCCCTCCTCATCGAACCCGTCCGCGAAGAAATTAGAGGGCACCTCGCCACCCTCCTCAAGAAACACATCAAAGTCGCCTCCCCTTTCAACCAAGGCCCCCAAGACACCCAGTCTCCAGACGGGATGAAGAAAGCACGCGGAAGAGTGATCGAGGACTAAGTTGGCTATGCAGATGGGGGGTCAGTATCCAACGTGTCATCCACGCTACTGTCGTCTCTAGTAAATAAGTCTCTCGTCGTACTGCCAAGGCTCACTCCCATAATCACCCAGCCTGGAGTGATCAAAGCACTTAACCAAAGCTCATCGTTATCCATTAAAGCTAACCCGCAACGATGGCAGTTCAATATGTAGTCTCCTCTAAAGAGCTCCCATTCATGAGCCAATAATGACAATAGAAATAATACTGACGTAATTGAAAAACTGATCACATATGAAAGTCTACCGTGCCTCAAAAGAATCCCTATTGGATAGCACAACAAACTGAAAATATTCTGAGAGAACAACAGAATAAAAAAAGTCGGTATAAGTGTTGTTAGTATATCCCATATTTTTTTCATACTCCTCATTCTCTTACTTAATCAATTCATTCTAAATTATCCATCAACAGAAGGAGTTTTATATGGATGATTGACCAAACTACGCTCGGAATAACCTGATCATGCCCATGAGCCAAGTTATTTCTACATCCTTTGATTGCTCGATACTCGCTTATTGCCTCCAGAACGCCTCCACCACCG
>WTJZ01000235.1 GCA_011524615.1 Akkermansiaceae bacterium
AAAATACTCGAAAGGTTCTAAAGGAAACGTCAAAAAGACATTTAGCAAAAGCACTGACCTTGAATTAACCATTGAGTGTGTAGATAGTGGAGGAGATTCAGAATTTGGACCGACCCTTAATCTTTGGAGCCATAGTCACGGTTCGAAAGATAGAACCGTGCTGGCTTATTGGGTCAATCTTGATGGAAAAACTGAATTACTTCATGAACTTAGGAACTTTCTCAAGGCTAATTCATTCAAGTGCGATGCGAGGGTTGAATCCGCCGTGATCAACTCTTTCAGAAGTCGCTCTCCAAGACTAAAAGAAATCACACAAGACAGAACAAAAAGGTCAACCTAACAGCATCCATTAGCTGTGCTCGCTACCGCTGTAGGTTATCGAGACATTAGAACTATGAGTAAAATACACAGTGTAATTCCTGATCCGAATGACGAATTTGAGGGAGGTGTCCTGACCGTTTCGAGAGGTTCACGAAAACTCTCTTGAGAAAATTGTGAAAAAAGAGAAGATTTATCTCTCTGAATACGATAAAGAACTACTGTGAACGAATACGTCTCTACTCCTATCAACCGCTGGAGCGGTAAAAACAGCGATAAGAAAAGACCTCTAAGAGTAACTCTCGCACTCTTATTGGCCGTATTTCTTCATTACCAACTCTTTGATTTCCTAAGAGACCGTGACTTCTTTAGTCAGTTCAACCAAGAGGTCGAACTCAATACCGAGCAGGTACAAATTGATTCCCCTGTAGAGGAAGTCCCTGAACTCACGCCAACTGAGGTTGACCAAACCATACCTGACTTTGCTGAGATCCAAGAAGAGATCACCGATATCGATGACATCTTACCTGAACTCAAGAACCAAGACCTCGACATCCGTGCTGAGGTCAAGGCTCCAGAACTCTCGATCAAGATGTCAACTCCTGCCAAGCTTGGAGAACTCGATGGTGTCGTCGATGATATCGAACTCTCTCTCGATACCCAGAGCCTACTCGACGATCTAGGAGAAGGAACGATCACGGATTCCATCGCAGCAGAGGGGCAAGTCATACTCGAAGAAGGCTCCGTACAGGGAGAAGTCATGAACACGGACGAGATCTTTGATAATAAGACCCTGAAAGGTGTCGGCGGCCTCTCCACCGATGGTGTGATGGAAGGCTATAGTTCTCTCGATGCGCTGATGAGTATGTCTACCATCAATCTCCAAGGCGCACGCTCAGCACTCCCTAGTGACCTCCTGTTCGCCTTCGGTAGTGCCGAACTTAAGACCACCGCACGCTTTGGTCTCATGAAGTTAGGCATGCTCATCGACCGAAACCCTAAGATGTACTGTATCCTAGAAGGACACACCGACACCATCGGCTCCGATAAGAGTAACCAACAACTCTCCGAAGAACGTGCACAGGCGGTCAAAGATTACCTCGTGAACTCTCTCCGCCTCTCCCCAGAAAAGATCATCGTCATCGGCTTTGGTGAATCACGTCCGCTGGTCACTACCGGGGATCAAAACCAACAAGCCCCGAACCGTAGGGTAGACATCCTCATGAGAAATCAGATTCCAAACTACTCTACTAGCGTCCAACGCGCCCAAATCATTGAGGACTCGACTCCTACTCAGCGAGCCGAATTGGTAGAGTAGGTCACGCCCTCTGCAGTAGCGCAATTCGCGCAACATCAGACTAGATCCACCATCTTCTCACATCTTTGCAAAATGTGGCTTGCATCGCGTAAAAATGCAAGTAATGCATAGTGTTCCCCGTAGTGACTCCGCACCTAGCGTTGATTTTCTGAAGGATTCTCACAGAAAACATAAAATTGGGGCAAGAGTAGAAAAAATTCTCCTTTTTGCTGTCGCTACGATCAGACACTCACTTATCAGAAAAGATGATTGAAGTAAGCAACTTATGTAAAACATTCGGTACGAAGACCGCCGTCGACAACCTCTCCTTTGAGGTAAAGAAGGGCGAAGTCTTAGGGTTCCTCGGCCCCAACGGCGCAGGTAAGTCAACCACTATGCGTATGGTCACGGGATACTTCCCACCTACGAGTGGCTCGATCTCTATCTGCGGCATCGATATCTTAACCCAGCCAGAGGCTGCCAAAGCCAAAATCGGTTACCTCCCAGAGTCCGCTCCTCTCTATGATGACATGACCGTACGTGGATTCCTCGAGTTCGCCGCCGGGATCAGAGGTCTCGAGAAGAGAGCTAAAGATGATGCGGTAGAACAGGCGATCGAGACTTGCTTCCTCAACAAGGTCGCGCACCAAGCGATCGATACTCTCTCCAAGGGATACCGTCACCGTACCTGTTTGGCACAGTCTCTCCTCCACGACCCAGAGGTTCTCATCCTCGATGAACCAACTGACGGTCTCGACCCGAACCAAAAACATGAAGTGCGTCAACTCATCAAACGTCTTGGCGAGACAAAGGCGATCCTCTTCTCTACGCACATCCTAGAAGAAGTCGATGCCGCATGTTCCCGTGCCGTCATCGTTGACCAAGGCAAAATCGTCGCGAACGGAACGCCTCAATCGCTTCGTGATGAATACAAGATGGACTCTCTCCACGATATCTTCCGCAAGGTAACCACTGCAGACACCGCAGCATAAACTCCAACCACCTATTAGATATGAAACAAACGTTAAATCATACTAAGGCGATCTATAAGCGAGAGCTTGGTAGTTACTTTAACCAACTCACCGCGTACATCGCGATCTTCATCTTCCTTATCTTTGTCATGATCATGACCTTTGCTGTGGCTCAGTTCATGCGAGTAGGAGATGCGAGCCTCCAGTACACCTTCTTCTACTGGCACCCACTGGTCTATGTTCTCCTCGTCCCGATCGTGGGGATGCGCATGTGGTCTGACGAGCACCGCTCGAATACCATCGAGCTCCTGGGCACCTTTCCCATCAGCACTTGGTCTGCGATCTTAGGGAAGTACCTCGCCGCTGCGACCGTGTGGCTCGCCGCGCTCGCCCTCACCTTCCCGATCTGGATCACGACGAACTACCTCGGAGATCCCGATAATGTGGTGATCTTCTCAGGCTATCTGGGGAGCTTCCTCACCTGCTTGAGCTTCCTCGCGATCACCTCTCTCGTCTCCTCCTTCTCTAAGGATCAGGTCGTGACGCTCGTCATCTCCTCCTTCCTCTGCTTCCTTCTCTTCCTCCTAGGCTTTGACCAAGTGGCGCGATGGATCCAGACCATGGCAGGAGAAGGACTCAGTGAGGTCTTTACCGCAACAGGAGTATGGGATCACTTCCGCTCACTCAATGTTGGCAACTTCCGTCTCCAAGACTTCGTATGGTTCGCGACCGTGATTTCCGCATCACTCGTTGGCACGAACTTCATCCTCACCTCTAAACGTTCCTAATCTCCTAACTTTATTCCTATATGAAACAATTTAGCGCCAAGACAGGAGCCGCACTAGGTATCCTCGCTCTTATCCTCATCGCCTTCTTTGCTAACTGGTTCATCTCATTGATCCCAGCAGGTAATAGAGGCCTAGACCTAACAGAAGACCGCGTTCACTCCATCTCTGGTGGAACCAAGTCTATCTTAAGTGAACTCGACGCTCCAGTCGTGATCAACTACTACGCCACGCGCAAGAGCTCTTACCTCCCAAAAGAGGTCAAGCTCTACATGAAGAAGGTCGACAGCTTCCTCAAGCAGTACGAATCTCTCGCCAATGGCAAGATACGCCTCGAGTACCTAGACCCTCAGCCCGATACCGATGCTGAGGACTCAGCTAATCTCGATGGAATCTCTGGTCAGCGCATCAATGATGAGAACATCTACTTCGGTCTCAGCGTCCAGTGTCTTGACAAGAAGTCTACAATCCCGTTCCTCAGCCCAGATCGTGAGACCATGCTCGAGTATGAACTCTCGAGCGCGATTGCAGAGGTAACACAGGCACAAAAGCCTGTCATCGGACTCATCTCAGCCCTCCCAGTAGCAGGCTCAGGGATGCCTCAATTCCCAGGCCAACCACCTCAGCCACAAGAATGGGTCATCCACCAGCAACTCTCGCAAACCTTCGAGATTCGCAACCTAGGAATGGAACCAGCTGAGCTCAACCCTAATGACATCTCAGTCGTCCTCCTCATCCACCCTGCGGGTATCAGCAAGCAGACGGAGTACAAGATCGATCAATTCCTCCTCGGAGGAGGAACCGTCATCGCGGCTCTCGACGGCTTTAGCTACGCGGCGGCTGCGAATCAGCCACAGCCAAACCCAATGATGCCTCAGCAACAGCCGCAAGGAACCCCTACCGGCTCAACCCTCCCTACCCTTCTCAAGCAATGGGGTGTCACCTTCTCTGAGAACCAAACTCTAGCTGATGCGCGCTACCGTACCCAACTCCAGCAAGGAGTCGCCGTAGCGATACTCAGCCTCACCCCAGAGGCGATGCCACAGAAGGACGATATCGCGACAAAAGGGATCCAAGACCTCTTCGTCCCATTCCCTGGAGCCTTCACGGTCAAGGAGACCGAAGGCATCGAGTCTACCGTCATGATTCAATCATCGAACAAGGCTGCTCTCGTCTCGGGTCAACAAGCCATGCGTCTAGATCCTAATCTCACTCGTCGTATGAAGCCCACTGGAGAGCAGTACCCGCTCATGCTCCGCCTCTCAGGCTCGTTCAAGACCGCCTTCCCAGATGGTGATCCTACGAACTCAGTCGCTGACCAGGCTCAAGCAGCAGAGAACGGCGAAGAAGTACCACAGGATAACTCCCTCAAGACCTCACTCGAGTCTGGCACCGTCTTCCTCCTCGCAGACACAGACATGTTCACCGATCAGTTCGCCTTCAGCGTACAGAACATCATGGGCATGCGCATGGTCAGTCCTCAGGGGAATAATGCGGCCCTCCTCCAGAACACGCTCGACATGGCTGCTGGGTCTAAGCACCTCATCGGAGCTCGATCACGTACAGCCTCTCGCCGCCCCTTCTCTGTCATCCAAGAGATGGAAGCAGACTTCGAGCAACAAGCTGGTGAGAAGATGCAAGAGCTAGAAGCAGAGCAACAAAGTGTCATCGCCAAGATCCGTGAACTCCAGACGACTAAGCAAGAAGGCAACCGCCTCCTCCTTGGTCCTGAACAACAAAAGGAAATCGCAGAACTCCGTGCTCAACAAGTCGAGTTCTCTCGCCAAATCCGTGACCTCCAAAAGGATCTCCAACGCCAAAAGGACTCGCTCTCCGCCAGCGTCACCTTCTGGAACGTAGCGATCATGCCTCTCGCCGTACTGATCACCGGACTCATCATCTACACCCGTCGCCGTAATGCTAGCAGTGCTAAATAATCACTCCTTCGACTTATGAAAAATAAAACTCTTATCATTCTCTACTCAGTCGCAGCCTTCTTCGCACTCTGTGTGATCATCGCTAAGGTCGTCGCCAATGCTGAATCAGATTCTGTCACCAAGTTTAACCGTGGTGACCAGCCCTTCGAGAACCTCTCCCCAGGTGCGGTTGCCGAACTAGAACTCAAGGGAGCAGATCATACTGCGACGATCAAGATCGTCGATGGCAAGTGGGTCGTGGCAGAGAGAAACAACTACCCTGTCAATATCACAGACCTCCAGTCTCTCCTCCGTAAGATCAACAACCTCACCATAGGCAAATCACTCGAAGCTGGCGTCAGCTTTGATGCACGCTTCGGCATGGACGAAAACAGTAGCCTAGATGAAAATCATGGTACCGTCGTCACCCTGAAGAAGTCAGATGGATCAGTGATCACCCGTCTCAAGCTCGGCAAAAACGAAGAGTCAGCAGCGGACCAAGACCCAATGGCGATGATGATGGGCGGAGGGAACAATAATCCTAGTGGCAAGTTCGTACGTCTCTCCGAAGACCTAGAGAGTGTCTATATCATCAATGACGCCATGCGTGAGGCACACTCACACCCTAAGGATTGGCTCCTCGGGGACTTCATTAAGGTGAGCAATCCTGTATCCATCACTGTCTCTCCAGAGGGCAAGCTCTCTGAGACAGACTGGCAAGTGACTCGTGCAGATGCGACGCAAGACTTCACCCTCGCCGGTGATGCTCCAGCGGCGGGCATGGAGGTAGATACATCAGCTCTCAATAACCTTAAGAATGCTCTCAGCCGTGCACGCTTCGAGGACGTTGTCTCCGAGCAAGCAGCTGTAGGACTGGCAGATACGACGAAGGCTCGCCAAGTCACGATCAAGACACTCGACGGATTCCTCTACACTCTCACGATCACACCAAAGGTGGCAGAAGGAACTCAGAACTACCTCCTCACGGTACAAGTAGGAGCACAATTCGCCCAAACAAGAACCAAGGTAGAGGGAGAATCAGAAGAAGAAGCAACTGCAGCGGATGCTAAGTTCGCGGCGGAGCTCAAGACGAAGCAAGAAAAACTCGATCAGGAAAGAAAGCTCCAAGGCATCACCTACGAGGTGACGAACTACACAGTCCAAGCACTTGTGAAGTCACGTACCGATCTCATTAAGGAGAAACAAGCAGCACAACCTGCGAGAGCACCAATGAGTGCGACCTCTCCCCCATTCCAATTCGGTGGTCAATAAACAGCCCCGTCATCTACAGGCTATCACTCGGTTAACCTAGACGGAATCAGACAATCAAAAGAGCATCTCGTCATGAGGTGCTCTTTTTTCATACCTCCATCTACTCCTCTCATCTCCCATGGAAATCAGTATCAAAATACTTTCGCTCTCCCCAGTGCCCCTCATGAGCGATTTCTTTCATTATTTTGCTAGTCAAAACGCCGTTTCAGCTCTTCCTTTATGCAAATGATTACTGAAGAACAAATTAAAGCTGCACTC
>WTJZ01000081.1 GCA_011524615.1 Akkermansiaceae bacterium
CCATAGTACCGTCTTTACGTACAACCCGATAGAGGTTATAGCCAATCTCGGTTGCGGCATCTGGGTCTACTACAGCTGTCAGAATGTCTTCTAATTCGCGACTTGCTGAACCGTCTAGAGCCGGTGCAATTTTATAGCCTTGATCACCTACAGCATGGCATACGAGGCAAGACGTGAAGATTGCTTTTCCTACATCAGGGTTCCCCTTCATTGTATGATATGCTTTCGTATATTGAGCTATTTTCTTCTTTGATTCTTCGCGCTTCTTGCGGTCTTGATGTTGACCTTGCGCAATAATCTTATCAGCAGTTGCATTCCCCTTAATCAGATTCTCAAGTCTAGAGGCAGACTGAGCGTCGATCTCTTCCATCTTGATATTCCCCGACTCTACGAGTCCTACCAGCGTTTGTGCCCCTTGCTCGGAATAGGATAATTGTGACACGAGTGCTGCGGCACCTCCTAAGCGACCGTTGGCAAATTCATCCCTGATCACCACACTCGCAGCCTGTTGGTTAACGAGATTATAGGTCAGCAAGACATCCAGCTTCTGTGATAGAGAGAGTGATTGGTTTTGAGCCAAAGTCGCAAGCGTTGCTTCACTTTCCTTGGGGGCCTCGAGAAGCACTTTCAGTGCTGGCTTCATGTAGCTACTATTGATCTCGTTCGATAATAGTGCTACCGTTTCTGGTAGTATTGCTGAAGAATCCAACACAACTGAAGCTTTCATCGCTAGCAGCTTATCGCTTTTTTCTTCCGATGCCATCACAGCTTTAATTGCTGGTTCCAAGTAATGCTTCAGTTTGTGAAGCATGAGAGACTCTTCTTTTTCTAATAACAGATTCAACAATGGGCGATAGTTCTGCGGGTTTTGGAAGTCTGAAGAGACTGCACTTGCTACCTCTGGGTTTTGAATATAATTCGCCACGGTAACAAAAATATCTGCATCGATCTGGCGGTCATTACTGCGTTGCCAGAATTTGCTAAAGAGCTTACCAAACTCTTTCTCTGGCAGTGCTTGGATCACCCAGAAAATATTGGCTAATGGGTAATTATTCACGCTCTCGCTATTGAGAAAGACAACCAATTCAGCACTATATTTTTCCAAGGCCTTACGCGCTAGGTAACGTTCATACTGCCTCTCATATGGCCCTCCAGTTCCCATTCCTGGCACTAGAGGTTTACAACTAGCGACTAACATCTCTACTACATCTTGATTGGCGACATCTAGGACCTCAAGAGTTCTTAATGCTTGTGATCTCACTGCATGGTGCTGGTCTTCGATGGCAGGTTTCAAGAGAGGAATCAATGGCTCTCTCGGAATTTTAAAGCTCTCTAAGGAACGTATCGCTTCTCTACGAATACTCGCATCTTGATCCCCAATGAGTTGAGCCGTCAATTGATGGTCAAATTTTCCTAGGCTTTCATACGCCCACAGAGCATGTACCCTAGTCGAGGTTGTCTGATTTACATCAAGCACTAGAGCCTTGATCTCAGGTAATAGGTTGACCGCTTTACGATCCGCGATTTGATGCCAAGCAGCTCGTTTTTCCCAACGGCTCGCTCCCGAGAGATGCTTTACTAATTCTGCATCTTGAGCTGATGCCACGTTAGGGATAGCACTAGATTGACCTTCATAGCTCACTCGCCATAGTCGACCATGCTTTTTATCCCTATTTGGGTTATCTTCAGGTACTCCATTGTGCCCGATCACCTTATTACAGAAGTCTACAATATAAAGCGCACCATCTGGACCAAATTCAATGTTCACAGGGCGGAACCATTCGTCACTGGTTTTGACTAAGTCACTTAAGAGTGCTCCTTCTATCTTACCTTTACCATCGCGGTTCAATCTCACGGTATTGATGCTATTCGTCCTTGGGTTCGCTAAAAACGCGAGGTTACGCCATTCTTCAGGGAAGGCATTTGCATCATCATCACTAAAGGCGAGGCCAGAGATAGACGTACTTCCTACACGGAAGGAGTGTGGTGGTGGTAACAAGGGTTGGTAATCACGGATTTTATATCCTCCAATCCCAAAGAAGCTTGTCATTGGGTCCATTGGAACAACAGAAGCTCCCATATCATTAGCCTCAGTACCATACCATTGACCTTTCGCATCTAGTTGGAAGCCCCAAATATTATTCAACCCTGTTGAAACGAGCTCAATCTTTTGACCATCTAGAGAAAAACGAGCAATCTTACTGTAATCAATTCTCTGTTTTGCCCCAGATGCAACAGCTTCCACAACTCCATTATTCAGAGCACCTTGTGAGAAATGCACCCACCCCCCAGGTCCTCTTACTAATGTATGAACTAGGGTGTGGGAGTCATTAAAGCCGAACCCTGTCAACACAGACTCATGTTTATCTGCCTTACCATCATTATTGGTATCCTCAAGGAATAGCATTTCTGACCCATGTGCTACATAGACCCCATTCTTGTAGGGTAGAACACTCTGAGGAATCGTAAGCCCATCTGCAAATACATTGATTTGGCCTTCCACTTTTTGGGTCGGGTCTTGGATCATCAATACTTTATCATCTCCTCTTGTTTTGAGCTGATACAAATCACGGATACGCTTGTATTCAGGGTTTGAATCTTGCTCTTCTTTAGAGTCTTGACCAACAATCTTGACCAACTTACCAAAGTCGATATCACTACCTAGAGGATCTAATGGGTACATTGATGCCGTCTGCGTCCATGCTCGACCAGCGTCGTCAAAGGTAATGTCGATCGGGTTCACCAAACCGTTCACCTCTGAGGCTATAAGTTCAATTTTAAAGCCCTTAGGGAGCTTGAAGAGACTTAATTGTTCCTCTGGGGACGGTGGAACAGGCCCCTCATTCGCAATGGCTGCTCCCATTGAGAAAGCACCTAGAAGTACTGCACTGTAATTTTTGATCATTTTTAAAGTTTCTTAAGGGTTACATTCTTCATTTCTATACGGGCATCACCTGCGCCATGTAGTTGTATGCCAAATACTCCTTTCGATGGCACATCTCCGTCTTCCTCTACATATTCAGACATGAGGATCCCATTAATATAGAGTTTATGCACGTTTCCTTGGCAAAAGATTTTGTAATGATGCCAACCGTCATGCTTGAACCCTTCAGAGCTCACTAAGGCTTTTTCATTTCCTGTGACAAGCTTCTTGCGACCATGTTCTTCGTAGATACCTCCCCACCAGTTCACGCCCATGTCAGCTTGATAACCAGCCATTTTAAAGCCCTCCCGTGTTGTGCGATAATGCATGCCTCCATTGATCACTCCAGAGGCAGGATCACCACTTAATCGGAAGTCGAAAGTCAGCTCAAAATTTTCATACGGGGTCTTGTGAACAAGATACGTACTGTGCGACTTTCCTGATTCGTCTACATTGAACCCATGTATCATTCCGTCTTTAACAGACCAGAACTTGCTATGAGATTCAACGATAGGTTCCCACCCCTCCAGGGTGCTTCCGTCAAACAACGATATCGACTCCTGATTTGTAGACTGAATGTCCGCAAAGCAAGTCATTGTTGTGATAAATGCGAGTAAGATAGATAACTTCATATTAATTGAATGAGAGAGGCAGTAAGCAAACGATCATTTGCTCATCTTCTCTTATTCCTCTCTAGTAATTCTCTCCCAATTTGTTGAACAGTTGCTTTCATATTAAGCCCGCTTTCACCGCCAAACAACACAAAAGGCAAATTTAATATAGTTAATTTTCAAAATCAAACCTCAAAGAGCTTTATCCAATAAAAAAATGATGACCTCTTTTTTACTCATATGGCCAGAGAGTTTTCGGAGGGGGGATGAATGAGGCCAATGAACTACTCCTCACTCAGCTCTCTTTACAAAACCACTCCGCATTACTTGCGGAGTGTTCCCAGAATTAAAATCTTATCTGTTAGCTGAAGGTCTCGTCTTAAGCACCTCCACCGGAATTACCAATTGCTTGATCTTCTGGAGGTAATATTCCTTTGAAGCGCGTTTTATCGATCGCCTTCATGTAAGCTTCTGTCGCAGAAACTTTCCCTTCCATTAATCGAGCCCATATGGAGTCATCCATAAATTGCATCCCCTCGGCCTTTCCTGCAGTGATTACATCGGTCAGCTTTTGGGTCGCGCCCTCACGAATGATCGCAGATACTGCTGGGTTAGAAAAGAGGATTTCATGAACAGCAACTCGTCCGGCCTTATCGCAACGCTTCATCAGGAGTTGTGCTACTACTCCTCTTAATGATCCCGCTAACATCGCTCGCGCTTGGTCTTGCTGATCAGATGGGAAGACGTCGATGATACGGTCTACTGTCTTACGAGCACTATTGGTGTGCAGGGTACCAAAGACAAGTAAGCCAGTCTCAGCAGCCGTTAAGGCTAGAGAAATCGTTTCGTAATCACGCATCTCACCTACGAGTACAATCTCGGCGTCTTCACGTAGTACCGCCTTCAGCCCTTGTTTGAAACTTGGAGTCTGCACCGGGACTTCACGTTGTGTGATTTTACATCCTTTATTTGGGTGCACGAACTCGATCGGCTCTTCAATCGTAATAATGTGACGAGACATATTCTGATTAATGTAATCGATCAGAGCAGCCAGCGTGGTTGACTTACCCGATCCTGTAGGCCCTGTAATGAGGACTAACCCAGCTCGCATACTAGCAAAGCGCTTGATTGACTCCGGTACTCCCAAGTTCTCCAAGGGGATAATATTGTTAGGAATCAAACGGAAAACAGCCCCTAATCCTCGACTCTGCTTCAGATAATTACAACGAAATCGTGAATCTGCATCCATTTCATAGGCAAAGTCTAGGTCTCCTTCTTCTAAATATTTCTCGAATGCACGTTCATCACAGATTTCTGCCAACATTTGTTTGATGGTAGGCCCATCCAATACCGGTTCACCCGGAATCTCTGAGATCGCTCCATGAACGCGTGCCTTCGGAGGGTACCCCTCTGCTAAGTGTAAGTCAGACCCTCCGTTCTCTACTAGAAAGTTAAAGTATTTATGAATTGCTGCCATATATTGAAAGTGTTTCTAATCGTTAAATTGTAGTTTAATCTGCAAGGTGCTCCAAAGCTGCTGTCATTTCTGTCTGACTCTCAGCTCTTCTGATTGCTTCTGATTTCGCAATTAATCCTGCTAAAGCCTTGTCTCTCAGTGCATCATCCATCGTAGACATGCCGACGTTCTTACCCGTCTGCATGATCCCAGGAAGCATGAATGTCTTCCCGTCACGTATCGTGGCTGCTACTGGTGGCGTATTAACCAAGATTTCATGGGTGGCTACGCGCCCCTTACCATCTTTTCTTGGGATCAGTTGTTGTGATACAATCCCTCGGAGAGACTCCGCTACCATGATGCGTATCTGCTCTCGTTGGTCTGTCGGGAATACATCAAGCACACGATCCAACGTTCGAGGCGCATTACCTGTATGCAGAGTACCAAATACTAAGTGACCGGTTTCCGCTGCGGTAATAGCCAATTCAATTGTTTCTAGATCTCGCATCTCCCCCACTACAATAATATCGGGGTCTTCCCGGAGTGCACCTCTTAGTGCGCGAGCAAAGGATTCGGTATGGTTCTCAACTTCTCGTTGCGTCACGTGACACCCTTTACACTCATAGAGGAATTCAATCGGATCCTCAAGAGTCAGGATGTGATCGTGACGATCCGCGTTGATATAGTCAATCATCGCCGCCATGGTTGTAGACTTACCTGATCCGACAGACCCAGTTACCAAGATGAGTCCATTCTGATATTTCAAGAGCGGGACGAGCGTTTCCATCGGAAGCCCTAGCTCACTCATCTGACGGATCTCACTCTTAATGATACGGAAGATCATGTCGTACCCTAATCGCTGCTTAACCACAGAAACCCTAAAGCGACCGTATTGATTTTGATACGCGAAATCAACATCCCCTTTATCGGCCAAAATATGCAACTGTTGCTCTGTCATGTAGCCTTTCATCAGGCGGTATACGTCCTCTTTTTGCAGTTCAAAGTGGTCTGGCCAAATCGGGCCGAGCTTGCCGAATCGACGCCATGCTGGAGGGTAAGCCGTTGATAAATGAATATCCGAGGCATCATATTCCACTCCTAACTGCAGATAGGCATCTACATGATCTAATACTTGGTGTTGCGACATAAAGTAAATTTAATACAGTTACCTTACATAAGAGCATTATATATTCTCCCTTGCCAATAACTTTCTTCACAATTCACAAACGAATGAGGAAAACCTTGTGTGATAAGCATAATGCTCATATTCAACGATAATTTTTCACGCTCGATTATCACTTTCGAGCCAAAGTGATTACCACTACTTCTTCTGCTCCGGCCTGTTTTAATACCCTCGCACAGGCATTCACTGTCGCCCCAGTCGTGAATACGTCATCAACGAGAAACACTTTCTGAGTCCGCAAGCTCTTGTTTGGGGTAAAAGCTTTGGAGACATTCTTCTCCCTCTCAGACCGATTGAGGCGTGCTTGATGGGGAGTATTCACCACTCTTTTAAGATATTCCTCATACGGAATCTTGAGGTCCTTAGCTAGGGCCTTACCTAACAGTGCAGACTGATTGAAGTAGCGAACGCTCTCGCGCTTCTTGTGAAGTGGCACGGCACACACTGACCATTCTTCTAAGTCCAAAGCGGCAAGTCTGGGGTCATTAAATGCATCCTTCATCAAACCTCCCAGAAAACGTCCCATATAGACTCCGCGACTATACTTAAAGGTGTGCACCAAATCCCTCATATTCTCATCCAAAGTGTACGCCGCCACGATGTAATTGAAGTGGTAAACACTCTCTCTGCAGTTAAAGCA
>WTJZ01000259.1 GCA_011524615.1 Akkermansiaceae bacterium
TGAGTTCGGCATCACATCCTTGACCTCTTGCTCAGTCGCGACATTTGCCACGTAACCAAGGGCACTCGCAGGATCTTTGTCTTCGACGTTAATCGTTGGAGGAATGACTCCTTCTTGGATTGCCTTAAGACACGCAAGGATCTCGACACCACCAGCTGCACCGAGGAGGTGACCTGTCATGGACTTAGTAGAAGAGACGAGCAGGTTGTCTGTTGCGTGGTCACCGAAGGCAAGCTTGAGTGCCTTAGTCTCCGAGATGTCTCCAAGAGGGGTAGACGTACCGTGAGCATTCACGTATGTGATATCCTCAGGGTTGAGCTTAGCATGCTTGAGTGACATGTTGACTGCACGTGCTGGCCCTGTTCCGTCTGGAGATGGAGCACTGAGGTGGTGAGCGTCTGCGCTGAGACCGTATCCTGCGAGTTCTGCATAGATCGTCGCACCACGCTTCTTAGCTGACTCGTACTCCTCAATAACGATTACACCAGCACCTTCACCCATGACGAAACCGTCACGACCTGTGTCGAATGGACGAGAGGCAGCGGTAGGGTCATCATTACGAGTAGAGAGAGCTTTCATGTTATTGAAGCCTGAGAGACCCATTGGTAGGATCGTAGATTCTGCTCCACCACAGACGAATGCGTCTGCGTCGCCGAATTTGATCATTCTCCATGCTTCACCGATGCTGTGGTTAGCGGTCGCACAAGCAGTAACGATAGCCATGTTTGGTCCACCGAAACCGTACTCCATAGAGATCATACCACTCGCGATGTTAGAGATCATCATCGGGATTGTGAATGGAGAAACCTTTGTGACACCTTTGTTCTGGAGGACACTGTGCTCACGCTCGAGTGTGCCGAGTCCACCGATACCACTACCGACCATGACGCCAACCATTGCTGGGTCGTAGCCTGCCTCTGCAATTCCTGAGTCCTCGACAGCCATCTTAGAGGCCGCCATTGCGAACTGAGCATAACGGTCAGCACGACGTGCATCCTTAGGGCTAGCGAAGTAGTCCTTTGCAACGAAGTCCTTCACTTCACCGGCGATCTTAACCGCATAATCGGTGGTGTCCATGAGGGTGATTTCGCCGATGCCGCTGCGGCCTTCTTTCATGCCGTCCCATGTGGACGCTACATCTAATCCGAGTGGGCTTACTGCACCGATACCGGTTACTACAACTCTACGTTCTGTCATGATTACTGTGTTAGGAGATGATGAAAAAGAATCAAGCGCATCTTACGACTTTCTTTCTCTTTTGATGTGTATTTGTGTTCTCAGCGTATTTTTCTGAGGTGGGAGCACCATATTTTTGACCCACTGAGTGAGTTTTGGTGCTCTGAGGTTGGGTGTGAGTGGGTACGCGGACAGGACTTGTCCATTCTGCGCTACCTTGATCTCATAGGTGATATTGTTATGATCTGATGGGAGCAGATCTACTGGAGGGGCTTCATAATGAGCAGGGATTGTAAGATTATCCGCACTTGAGAGAGTCGTAGTAAAGGGACGCTTGTTCGGGAGAGTAGGGACACTCTGCAAAGGGGCTGCCGGAGGGAAGACACCTTTAACCTCGATAGATTGCTCGCGATCGATGGGAGGGAAGGGGACTTCTTCATACTGGATTGCATATTGGCTCCTTGTATGAGGCTTGATGGACCAAAGGTAGAGGTTCATCTCATTCTCTGCAGATTTGGCTGCTAACTGAACAGTCTGAGCACAGTCGTCTAGGGGGGAATCTAGAAGGAAGTCCGCTTCAGGTAAGGTAGCGGTCAATAGATCGATGTTTGTCACCCGAATCTGAGCATCCTGGGGAGTGGCGAGCAGGTGCTGTTGGTGAGCTGCTTGAATCGATTTTGCCTTATCCTTCAGAGAGTCGAGCTTAACGAATGAGAGTAACGAAAAGATGAGAATCGCGATGCCGATGGCAGAGAGGAATCGAATGCTCTCTGGATCAGGAGCCTTCCAACAAAAGGCAGATTCTGTACACGTTCGCTTCATTCAGTGATTAATTTAGATTCGGACACGAGTACACAATCGAGTCCTGCACTATTGATGAACGAGATGACTTGTCGCCCTCGTTCTATCCTAGCGTCTCCATCGACCATCAGGAGAATTTCTTCGATTTGGTGATCGTTCTTGAGTCTGATAAACTCGGCAGGTAGCTCCTCAAAGGGGACCAGCTTATTCCCGACCATGCAGTTACGATGTGCATGGGCGAAGACTTTGACGATTACATGTCGCTCTGCGATCTTGAGTGCGGAGGCTGGCTTCTGGGAGAGTGAGATGCGTTGTCCTGCATCGCCAACCCAATTAGAGCTATAGAGACCAAAGATAGCGGCTAGCGCGAGCAGGTCGAAGATAATGATCAGGAAGAGCAGATTAGGATGCTCTGGTAAGGTGCTCTTTCTCATTCCGCATTAGTCCGTTGTGGTGTCTGTAGACGATGAGATGCCCTCGCGTGAGTCTATAATGATGTTTACTAGACTAATAGATGCGGCATTGAGACGGTTCACCATCGCAGTCGCACGCGCACTTAAGTACATGTAACAGATGTACACTCCTGTCGCAATGGCAAGACCGAACACGGTGGTAGCGAGACTCTCGAAGAGGCCTTGAGCTAGCTTTGCTTGGGTAATGAATCCGCCATCTCCATTGACGCCGAGGAAGACGTCCATCATGCCGAGCACAGTGCCAAGCATACCTGAGAGCGGTGCGAGGTAGACGAGTGTAAGGATGCCACGGAGATTGTTCTCGATCTTAGGAATCTCCAATCCAACTGCATCCTCGGCTACGCCGCGTAAGTCGATACGGTCAAGCTGGTGACGAGTCATGATGGTGTGCAAGACACGCCCCACTGGGCCACTCGCTTCTCCAGATTCATGGATCGCCTCGATGTAGGCTTGCTTACGCAGATGGTTACCGAGCCCCTTGAGTAGATTAGCTTCACGGAGACGAGTGGTTTGAAAGAAGATCAGACGCTCAAAGATGAGAATGATAGCGCAGAACATAAGCCCTGCTTGGATCCAGGTGACAGGTCCACCCAATTGGAGCAACTCTTTCATAGTTAGTAAATTATCGTACCATAAAGAACGTAAGAAGGAGAAGATGGCAATAGAACTCTTTCATCCTTGAACATTTTTTTCTCAGTCGGGCTTAATTCGCTCCTCCGGTCCATCCCAGTTTGACACGAAGCTTTTGGTAATATGTGCTATTCGGCATCTGAAGTAGGCTTAGACGAGACTTAGCTAGGCGAGCAGTGACGACACTTTTGGGTGCGACCTTGAGCACATCGCGTCCATCAGCCGTGAACATGATCGGTTCGGTGTCGCAGACCTTGAGAGTGATCTCTGAGGTATTGGGGACTACGAGTGCTCGATTACTGAGTGTGTGAGGGCAAATCGGATTGATAACGAATACTCCTGAGCCAGGAGCGATCAATGGCCCACCTGCGGCGAGAGAGTAGGCAGTAGACCCTGTGGGAGTAGAGATAATAAGGCCGTCAGCACGGTAGTGAGTCAGGAAGTCACCATTTACTTCTGCTTCGATCGATACGAGGCGACCAGTATTGCCACGCATTAAGACCATTTCATTCAGAGCCCAGTAGGTGTGCTTACCTCTCCCTTCTTCCTCCATCTCTACTTCTAGAGTGCTGAGTTCTACACTGCGGAGCTCATTGTTGACCAGATGCTTGGCGTAAAGGGGGAAGTCTTCGTCTGTGCAAGTAGTGAGGAATCCGAGCGTGCCAATGTTGATGCCTGCAATAGGGATGCTAAAGTCTCCGCCCATTCGGTGAACAGTCTCGAGCATTGTTCCATCTCCCCCGAGAGAGAGTACGAGGTCTACATCCTTATAGAAGTCCGGGGTGCCAGGCTCTCCGATGAGATCACCAGCTTCAACATCTAGTACGTACTCGACATCGTATTGCGCGAGCTCTGTAATGATCATTCTAAGCGCCGACGGTGCGTCCGCTTTGGTTGGGTTAGCAAAGATCCCGACTTTCATACGAAAGGCTCTATTCTAGTTTTTTAGAAGAGTAAAGGATTTCGCGATTCGATCTTTAGTAGAATGATGGCAGGGACATATGTAGTCTCCACTTGCCACTTATTATAAAAAAAACTCCGCCTCACAGGAGACAGAGTATCATTTACTCTCTAGTGTATATGAGAGTGGTGGACGAGCCAGGCTCTACTATTCGACTACAAATGCGACTTTGGAGTATTTCCCCTTGGCGTCCTTTGTGGCTGGTAATTCAGGATAGCTAACGAGGAAGTGGTTTTCGTCGACGAGGCTAAAGCAGTAATGAGTAGCATCAGCTGGTAAGGTAGCCTTCACTTGGTTCCCCTCGAGGGTCGCAGGAACGGGGTACCATTCTTCCGACTTTTGACCACCGTTATTTGTGTAATACACGTGTCCTTCTGTGACTTCTGCTCCGTTCTCCGTAAACGTTGCGGTCACGACCGCTTGCCCTTGGGCGTTACGAGCGATGTTGTGTGCCGTAGCGGTACAGACTTTATCCTTATTCGGGAGCTTGGATGGGGCACGAGGGTTGAGGCATGGCTGGCTTGCCTTCATTTCGTCGAGATGCTTCTGGAGCTTAGCATAGAGCTCAGCTGCGCGTTCTGGCTCGGCCTTGGCAAGGTTCTTCGCTTCTTCGATGTCTTGACGGTTTCCATTCTCATCATAGAGGCGATAGAGCTCGAGAGCAGGTTGACCGAAGTAGTCGCGGAGAGGGTTATAGATGAGCTTATCTCCACCTTCTCGGATGCATGATTGGAATACTGAGTGAGGGAAGTGCCAGTACAGAGTATCACGATCGAGGTCCTTCTCCGTAGGGTTCGTGAGGAAGTCATGGAGGTTAACTCCATCAAGGATTTGGTTCTCCTGAGGATTAATCCCTGTCCAGCTGAGAATGGTAGGGTAGAAGTCTATTCCTGAGACCATTTCATGAGAGATGGTATTGGCTGGAATCTGGGGGCCAGAGATGAGGTAAGGTACACGGACTCCACCTTCTTTGGCGTTGATCTTACCCTTGTCGAGAGGGTAGTTGTCAGTGATGATTTCACCAGGGTGCTTCTCCATTCCTCCATTATCGGAGGTGAAGATGATATAGGTGTTATCGATCAGCTTATGCCCTGGGTTACGAGGGTCGTCAGTATTCTCTAGGTAGCTGATGATACGGCCTACATGATAGTCGAGGGTCTCAACCATCGCGCCGTAGTACGGATTATGCTGTCCCTCTACTGTCCAGCCATGAGGATCCTTTGGGAACTCCACGTTCATTTTCTTACAATACTTACGCAGGAGTGCCTCGTTACGAGTATGGATAGGAGTGTGAACGAGCCATGTAGCAAAGTAGAGGAAGAATGGGTCTGAATCTTTAACTGAATTCTGTTTTAAGAAGGTCAGCGCATCCTCTGTATTTTGGTGGTATGGGAACCCGTTTTCATCGAGCTTGAACGGGTCCTTAGGATCGTTCGTAGCGAAGTCCGACAGGCGGTCTGGTCTCATCCCACGAGTCGCGCCGATATTCATCGTGGCATACTTGAACCCCTGATCTGTTGCATGAGGGAAGGCGTGGTGATCAATCGCGCAATGCCATTTACCAACTGCACCAGTATTATACCCATTGTCGGCAAGAGCTTCTGCGATCGTGTACTCTTCGAGCTTTAGGCGACCACTATACCATGGATCAATCCCTGGTGACTGTAGGGAGTAAGGAGATGGTGGGTTACCTCCTACGACGTGTGTCTTCTGAAGACGTGCTGGGAACTTACCAGAGAGGATCGAACAGCGAGTTGGTGCACAGGTTGGGGCAGGGGAGTACCCTTGAGTGAACTTGATACCGAGTGTGGAGAGTCGGTCTATGTTAGGGGTTTCATACGGGGTAGGCTCATCAATGTCATAGCAACCAACATCCTGCCAGCCAAGGTCATCAGTGAGGATGAGCAGGACATTAGGTTCTGGTGCCGCATGAGCAATGATGCCCGTGAAGAGTAGTGGGATAAGAGATTTCATTATAAGTGTATTCACTGATTGATACGTAACTAATACGCCCGATCTAGGTTACAATTAACGTAGTCTGAATTAACAGTATGTGACTACCTCTATTTTTTGGAACACTTAATGTGTCTTTTTGTCGTACTGAAGTGAGCGGAGCGTAGGAATCCTGCTCGAGTGTGACGGGGGCAGAGTATAAAAAAACCCTCGAGTAATCGAGGGGAGAAAAGAGACGGGGGTAGGCTTTCTACTATTCGCTATCCTGTGCTGTCGGTGTATAATTGTGGTAAACCTCTCTCCAGTCGACGAGTTCGATAAGGTTTCTATTTTGATCATCCTTGAGGAAGTTTTTCACCTTCTCGTGCTTAAAGAGTGATTGAAAGTCTCTCGCCTTAAGGTACTGATTGAGGTCAGGATCAAGGAGGAGCGATTGAAAGTCCTTGTCGAGTAGGATCTCGTGCAAGTGAGCCAGGCTGGGGATCTCTAGCACTTCTCCAGAGTAGGAGAGCGTAAGCAGCTTGATCAAGTCACAGCGTAGCGCCGTGCGAGTAGGGTCAGTCGATTCTTGGAATTGACCAAACCAGCTTTCCTGTGACTTGAGGAGGATCTGGTTTAACCAACCGAGAGAGACCTTTCCGTCAGACTGATTCTTGAGGAAGTGCATGGTGTCCAGTTGGTGAGAGGCACTGCCTCCACCCCAGAGCGCTGTGAAGCAAAGGCCGCATGCAATTAATCCAGCGTAGATACGCTTACTCTTGAGCAGGTCAAGG
>WTJZ01000251.1:0-15153 GCA_011524615.1 Akkermansiaceae bacterium
TCTTCACCGAGATCACACAGACGAGTCCTTCACGCACGTCATCTCCCGTCAGAGAAGCATCCTTTTCCTTGAGTAGCTTATTCTGCTTAGCGTACGTGTTAATCGCACGTGTCAGGGCTCCACGGAAGCCAGAGAGGTGTGTTCCTCCGTCCGCATTCGGAATCGAGTTCGCGAAACAGAGGATGTTATCCTTGAAGCTGTCATTGTACTGCATCACAACATCGGCGAAGACGTCGTCCTCAGTCATCTTACCATCATACTCGATCTCGATCTTACGCTTACCTTTAAGTATAATTGGTTCTTGGTGAACGAGTGTCTTGTTCTCTCCTAGTTGACGGACAAATTCTGCGATCCCTTCGGCGTAGAAGAAGGTCTCATCCTTTTCCTGTCCAGGGCGCTCATCTACGAGCTTGATCGTCACCCCAGGGTTAAGGAAGGCAAGCTCTCTGAGGCGCTTCGCTAAACGGTCGAATTGGAAGACAATGGTATCTGTAAAGATCGTTGCATCTGGGAAGAAGGTCACCTTGGTCCCCGTTACATTCGACGGAACTTCTCCGACGACCTCTAGCGGCTCAGTGGTCGCGCCACGCGCGAAGCCGATAACGTGTACCTTACCGTCACGCTTGACCTCACACTTAAACCAATCGGAGAGTGCATTCACACACTTAGCACCTACCCCGTGGAGACCACCAGAATACTTATAGGCTCCTTGACCGAACTTACCACCCGCGTGGAGATTCGTTAGAACCATCTCTACCGTTGGCTTATTATCGAACTTCGGGTGAGGTTCTACTGGGATACCACGCCCATCATCTGCCACAGAGATCGATCCATCCGCATGCATCACGATCGCAATCTCGTCACAATAGCCAGCTAAGTGCTCATCGATAGAGTTATCAAGAACCTCAAACACACAGTGGTGGAGCCCGCGCTCATCAGGGTCACCAATGTACATTCCAGGACGCTTACGCACAGCTTCTAAGCCTTCCAGCTTATCAATCTGAGCTGCACCATAGTCCTGGCTTTGGTCAACCGATGTGCCATCTAGATTTGGATCTTCTATTTCAGACATAAAGAATGAAAAAAGCTTCTGAAATTACCTCCAGAAGCACAAGAAAGATCCTCCAAAATATGCAAAAAAATTGCGATTTCGGGGCGATTTTAGAATCAATTAGAGCTCAAGTAGCTCTCTTTGCCATTTTAGCAAGCTCTGAACCTCATTTTCATCTTTGACAATCGCCTCTAACGTCTTACGAGACGCGATTAAAGAAGGCTCGATATTCAAGTCAGCACCAACCTTCGTACGCTTATCCAAGAGCGCATTCAGTGCTGCCTCATCGATCTTTACACGTGGCTTGCGCGGTTGCACCAGCTTCTCAGGCCACAGCTCTTCAGAGATCTCTTTGGCTGCCTCAATAGATGAGAGCAGAGCTTCCTTACGAGCTGCTTTCATCGACTTAGGAGGAGTAATGCTCCCCTCTTTATCGAGAGCCTTCGCCCAATCAACGAGCTTCTGATTATTCATGACCTTGAACGAAGGTCTATCCGCCTTCTGCGCTTGGTCATCACGCCATTCATAGAGCGCCTTGAGGTATCGGAGAGCACTCGGGCCAAGATGCCCAGAGCCATTCACACGCCAAGCATCACGATCAGAAGCACGCCCCTGATAACTCACATTCTGAGAGAGCGCATCACATGATTCCTTAAACCACTCCATACGGCCCAACTTTTCTAACCTCATCAGAAGAATATCAGAAATCTGTGGAAGGTAACGGACATCATTTTCCGCATACTTGATCATCTTCTCAGGTAGAGGACGCTTGGTCCAATCCGCTCGTTGCGAATCCTTAGGAAGGTTAATGCCGCAAATCTGGTTTACCAGTGATGCGTAACCAAACTTCTTAAACCCACAGAGGCGAGCAGCCACTTGAGTGTCATTCAGATGTGCCGGCTTGATACCGAGATATCGATCGAGGAGATAGAGATCATAGTCACTACCATGTAGCCAGAGCTGCTGCTGAGCCATCACTTCCGCGAACTTCTTCTTCAGATCGAGATTAATCGCGTCTAGTAGGTAAAAGTTACCATTCAGACAGAGCTGAACCGTGCACAGAAGCTCATTATAGTGATGAAAGTTATCTGCCTCAAAGTCTAAGTAGAGAGCACGAGTCTTCTTCTTATCAAGGCACTTGTCGAGGATCGCGTCAGCAGCCTCTTGGTTATCTATGAATTCCATCTTATTATACGAGACCGCGGATTAATAATTCAGCATTCGACCCTGTAAGGGCCACATTTTTGATGAGCTTCTCGAGTGCTTCCCCTGCAGGAATCGAGGTCAATTGACGTCTGATCTGAACGATCTTACCGAATTCGTCAGCATGGTACAGTCGCTCATCGTTACGCGTTCCACTCTCAAAGAGGTGTATCGCTGGGAACACTCTCATCTCGGCAAACTCGCGATCGAGCTTCACCTCCATGTTTCCAGTCCCCTTTAGCTCCTCAAAGACAATGTCATCCATTCGACTCTCTGTCTCAACAAGTGCTGTCGCAACAATCGTTAGACTCCCTCCCTCTTCTACATTCCTAGCAGTAGAGAAGAACTTACGAGCACGTTGTAATGCGGCTGGCTTAAGTCCTCCAGACATCACAGCCCCGGCACCACCATTGTTGTTGTAGCCTCTAGCAAGACGGGTCAGACTGTCGAGAAGAAGAACCACGTCCTTTTTCTGCTCCACGAGGCGCTTAGCACGCTCGAGAACCATATCCGCCACTTGTGCATGTCGCTTAGCAGTCTCATCAAAGGTAGAAGCATAGACCACTGCACCCTCTGTGTTTTCTTCAAAGTCTGTCACCTCCTCAGGTCTCTCATCGAGCAGAAGAACCATCAACTCCGCATCCTTATGATTCGCCTCGATCGCTTTTGCCAGACTCTTGAGCACCATCGTTTTTCCACCTCTAGGCGGGGCAACAATAAGCCCTCGCTGTCCCTTACCGATCGGAGCTACGATATCAATAATACGGCCCGTGGTTGACTCCTTCCCATGCTCCTCTAGGTGAAAGCGCTCATCTGGATACATCGAGGTAAGATACTCGAAGTCACGCTCAACAGAGAATGATTCAGGCTCTACGCCTTCGATTGACAGGATACTATCAACGGTCAAAAACTTATCTCGCCCTTTAGGAGCTCTTAATTGGACCTTTAATAAATTACCATTATTAAGGCCGTACTGGCGCACTAATTGTGGAGCTAGGTAACAATCATCAGGAGATGTTCTAAAGCTCCGAGCAGGATCTCTCAACATAGAGAACTTCTCGCCCGCCCCTTCTAACATCCCTTCACACTCCAGGATGACACCATTCCTAGCATAGAACGTCGCAAGGTCAAAAACGATGTGCGCCTTTGATAGGTTTGAGGAAGTATGGATTCCAACTTCTTTCTGTAAACTACGGAGCTCTAAATGACTCAACTGTCTTAAGTCATTTACTAAAATCTTCTCTGGCAATTCGAGCTGAACTTCCTGTTCAGCTTGCTCATTTGTATTCTCTACACTCATTAAAAATGTGGTAAACCAAGCTGTCTATCTGTCTCTGAAGCATAGCAAGATCTCCATTATTCCAGATAACATGGTCAGCCTTATCTATTTTGGATGACAAAGCAACTTGTTTGTTAATCATTGCCTGTGCGGTCTCTCTGTCAAGACCAGAACGACTCTGTAGACGCTCTAATTGTACGGTAGCTCCACAGGCTACTACTATCGTTTTATCAAATTCATAAGGAACCTGCTTTTCAAAGAGTAGAGGAATATCTGCCACCAAAACCTGCCCCTCACTCTTCTGACTCGTCAATTGCTCATATTCAGCGTGTACCTTAGGGTGAAAGATCGCCTCCAACTGCTCACGCACCCCATCTTGGGAGAGAAATAACTGCCTCAACACCGCACGGTCTACCTCCCCTTCAGCCCTCACGATCTGTTCGCCAAAAGCACTCATAAGTTCCTGCTTCACCTCATCCGTCCGATACAATTGATGTACGACAGCGTCCGCATCGAAGCCAACAACTCCCTCCAAGCTCAACAGATGCTTAAACACCGTAGACTTCCCCGTAGCGATATTACCAGTTAGACCTAATTGCACAAAAAAAGCTGGCTCATCGAGCCAGCTTTTTCAAAGAAATACTTCTTCTAAATGCGTCTTACTGAACACCAGGGAGAACACCTGCGCTAAGTAACTCGTCAAGACCATTGTCTGTTGAGTTAGCAGCACCGCGGATCGGCTTACCTGTAGCATCAACTACCTGAGCTGTTACGAAGAGCATAAGGTTACTCTTGATACGGCTCTCAGCCTTGCTCTGGAAGAGACGACCGATGAGTGGGATATCACCAACAATTGGGATTTTGTCCTCTACGTGTTGTACATCTTCTCTCATGAGACCACCCACTGCGATCGTATGACCGTCAAAGATGGTAAGAGCTGTTTGTACACGACGGGTAGAGAAGATCGGCATCTCGATACGGTTATCTGTGATCGTGATTTGTGTCGTCTCACCTGTATCAATGTCTGTAGCTGAACCTTGAATTGGAGAACCATAGTTAATGAATCCTTCGAACTCAACTACTTCTGGAGCGAACTGAAGGTTGATCACGTAATCGTTCGTGTCACCTGTCTGAGGTAAGATCTCAAGCGTTACACCGGTGTTACGTGTAGCGAATGCTGTTGGCGTCGCTGGTGTAACAGGGAAGATCCCTTGTGCCGCTACTTGGTCTGGTACTTCTGGTGGTTCGTATTCTTCTGGGTAGATGAATTCACGAATTACTTCAATCTTAGCAGTTTCACCACTACGAGCGATGATACTTGGTGCAGACATCACATCGACGCCTTTCTTCTGACTAAGACCACGCATGATCATCTCGATTGTAGTACCGTTGTAGATACCACCTACACTAAGAATACCTGGTGCAGCTGCGTCACTAGTACCACCTGATGAGATTCCGCTCTCGATGAGAGATGCAATGCTATCACTCGTGATCGCACCATCTCCTGAACGAAGACCACTTGAAACAATACGACCGACGTCTGTACCGGTGTAGAAATCACCTGTTGTATCTTGGCCGTTACCCACAGCACCACCACGAACATTGAGGTCTGTACCGCCAAGGCCAAGGTTCCAGTCGAAACCAAGCTCATCCATGTTTGTCTGAGATACCTCAACAAATTTCGTAAGGATCTTGATCTGCTTAGGAGTACGAGTAGCAAGCTTCTCAACAATACCATCCACGAGGTCGAGATTGTTGATCGTGTTACGTACAATAAGCGTAGATGTTGCAGGAAGGAAGCTAGCACTTGTTCCTTCTGTGAAGTTAACACCAGCTTCTTCAAGGAGCTGTTGTACTGGCTTATCTACAAATGATGTACTCTCTTCTTCTACTGGCGCGAATGGATCAGAACTAGCAGAACTGCCACCTCCACCTGCACCACCAAGGTCAGCCTTGAAGGTAGGTGTTACACTCCAGCTACGTGAGATAATGTCTTGCCCACCTTCATCGTCCCCAAGAGGAAGAAGCGTAATTGCATACTCGCCTACACGGTATCTAAGACCAGCTTGTTCACAAACGAATTGGAGAAGTTGAATAAGAGGGATATTAGTAAGACGCAGCTCTGAAATCACAGCCTCGTTTGGATCAGTAGCGCCGAAACCTACTGACATACCAGCATCAGCAGACTCTTTCTTCTTACCTCCACGGATGATAAAGTTGATTCCTTTCTTAGCTGGATCGATCTCTGTATTATCAAGCTCACGTGATCGCATACGCATGAACTCTACCGCTTCTGAGAGTGGTGTATCTTCAAAGTCTACAGCAGGAATAATGATATTCTTAAGCTTGTTAGAAATGAGTACCTGCTTTGTCTGTTGACTATTAGATTGTTGGTTGATCTCATTTAGTGAGAGTACATCAGGAGCAACCTCTTGTTCCCAAGCCTTGTCAACCTGTGCAAGCATCGCCGCACGTCTTTCGTCGTACGCAGCGCGATAGTAATCTGATTTAACGTTAGAGATACGCTCTAACCAACGACGCGCAGCCTTGTTGTATGGGTCTACTTTAAGAATATTAGTAAACTCTACCTCTGCCTTATCGAAGTCACCAAGGTTGTAGTATCCTTCACCAAGGTGAAGAAGCTTAACAACCTTATCTACGTTCTGCGTGTGTTGGAACGTAAGAGCAGGATTCGTACGGTATGGATCTTCGATCTTCTCGAGAGCTTTTTTAGCGTCTTTGTTATCTTCATCAAGTTCGATAACGTTGTTAAGAAGGCCTTTCGCTTCGTCGAACTTACCGACTGATGCGTACTGTTGAGCGAGTGCTACTGATCCGTCTACGATGTGCTCATTGATTACATCTCTACGCTCTTGCGCTACCGATCCGCTAGGGGTCTTGTCGAGTGCTGTGCGGAACTCCTGCACTGCAACTTCATAGTTACCTTTGGCATAAGCTTCTCTACCTGCAAAGAGGTGCTTCTCAGCCTCAAGGATGAGAGTCTCTCGACGAATACGCTCTCTTGCTGCCAAGTCACTGGCAACAACCGGCTCTAAGCATAAAGCTCCTAACGCGGAGACTTTAAGAAGAGTCTTTATGTTATTTGTGTTCATCATATAAACTAGACGCATTGTTTGAATTATTAATGTGCTCTTATTTTAAATGGAATGTGAAGTCTTTTTAGGATATTTTTTCTTAACTTAGTTTAAGGAAATCTTAAAGTCCACTAATTCACCCCCACTCTTGCATTTAACGATCGCAAATTTATCCTCTTCAACTTTCTCGAAGAAATATTGTCCATTCGCTGATACATCTCCTGAAGGAAGATCGAATCGATTATTCTCTTTCACCTCAAAGGTATTGCCCTTAGCAGCACCAGCATTGAGCTCAAATGCTACTGTGTAGTCCTTACCAATGTAGTCATTTTGCCTACCTCTAGGAATCTCAAAGGTCATCCCTTTCTTATTATCCTTGATGATAGCGAACTTCTTCATCGCGGTCATACCACGCTTTTCGATCGAGCGTTCTTGTACTTCGACCAGGGTGAAACGACCAGCTGACTCTTCGAAGAGATCCGCTCCGCCACCGACGTAGTCCGACTTGTACTTCTTACCACTGAGATCCTGATAGCGAAATTGGTATTGGTTTTCACCAAGATCAGATGAGAAATAGATTTGCCACTGGAGAGCCTCGAACTCATCAACCTTGAGCTTCGCAATCAGGTTAGGAAAACTCTTATTATCTGCAGGGTTCGTTCCTTCTTCAAACTCTTCTATATTTGAGAATCCATCTCCATCAAAGTCACGCAAAGGTGCATTTTTGAAGCTTGGGTCAATACCGTGTGTTAGCCAAAAGCTATTAGGGATGGGGGCATGAACTGGTTCGCCTGAATCCTTAAGTAGATCGATGAGATCAGAGTGACCTGGGATCTTAAAGAGTGGGACTGATGTCATGAGCCCTAGCTTTCTGTCTTTTAACTCACTCACTCCTACTTGTGGAGCATCAGTAAGGTTAGGAACTAACTCACCTAGGGTCGACTTCGTCTCTAGCTCTGCTAGATCACGATTCTTAGCAGGCTTAAGCTGGAAGCTCTTAGACATGGAGGTGATGCCTAGTACACCAAATGCGATAAGCGCAACTGCTGCCACGCATGCTACACCTAATACGGCCTTCTCGTCTGAGGATTTTTTGTTACTCATTTTAGTAAAGTCAGGTTAATTATTTTGTAAGGTAAACCACGTTTAGGCTTAGGAATACTTCTACTTGCTCTTGTCCAAGTACTTGTTCGAAGAGCTTTTCGTTTTGTGAGGATTGATCCACTTCCATCTCTTCTTCATCGAAGATAAAGCTCACTACTTCAGAGTCCGATGGTGAATCAGACTTCTCAGCTGACGCTTTATCAGCATACTCTACGCTCTTGGTTTTGAGCTTGAGAGTGTTCACCGTGAAGAGGTAGTTATTAACTGCAACCAACTCGTTAAGAAATTGTCGCGCTCCTGCTTCACTCGCCACAAACGAGATCTCGAGTGGCATCTTCGTCACTTCGATCCCCTTAGGCTTACGAGCGTTACTCTTTTCTTGCTCACCTTCCTGCGCAATTGCAGATCGACGTAGATTCAACAGCTCAGACGCATTCACCGCTACGAGCTGCTCATGTAGGAATTTGATCGCGCCGAGTTGGTAACTAAGAGCTCCTGTAGCATTCTTTGGTGCAGGCACGCTAGAGTACTTCTCAAAGCCTAAGTACCAATCTTCTGGCAGGCCAATTCCGTTCTCCTCGAACTGCTTAGCAACATTTTGGCTAGCAGCCTTCAGTTCAGAAGCGAATGCACTTGTGCTAGAGTTAGAAAACGAAGCGATTTCAAACGGCTTGAGATACTCAGCGGCCTTCTTGAGGTCCGTGTCATAGTCTTTGAGTTCCGCTTGGAGGATATCAATATTCTCTTGGTTAGGATATCCTTTCATAGATTCCATCTTGAGTAGGGCACTAGAGTCCGCTTGGAACTTTGCCTTATTCTTAGAATAGCTCATCTGGTTAACTATTCCGAATCCTAGCACGCCACCGGCGATGATCAGAGTCGTCACACCGAGACTAATTTGAAATGGAGTAAGTTTCATCGTTATATTAAATCGTTATTAGTTATAGTGTAATCGTCTCTTTCAGCGGCAGAATAACAGTAAAGGGAGCCTTATACTCTTCACTCTTCATCGTACTTTGGATCGCTAAGATCTGGTTATCGTCCAGCGCCTTCCCGTCCATCTCGAAGATGAAGCTCGACGCCTCTAACTTCTTCATATCCTCTAGAATGGTATAAACAATATTCTGACCTTTAGGGTTATCACGCCAATAACCTGTCACCTTGATCGCATTAATCTGATGCTCTTTCGCTTTCCCTCTAGTCGTAGACTTAGCAAAAGTTTTAAGCGAAGTTTCGCCGTACGAAAGGGTGTCAAAGTTATCAACAACAAGAGACGCATCAGTGATCTTTTCTTCACCTAGGTCAACAGGTACGTAATCGACTAGATCTTCTACACTCTCGAGCCAGAGGTATTCTGACGAGAAGAGTGCGCGAACTTCGTCGAGACGAGAGACTGCTCCGAAGCGCTCATTGAACAGTGAGATATACTGCTCTCCCTCTTTATCTCGAGATATGATATCTCTTTGGAGCTTACTTAACTTTTGCTCAAACGGCTTCAACGCAGATACTCGGCTTGAGAGGTTCTCTACCTCTGCTTTTGATGAAGTATTCAATTGGAACTGAGCTCCTGACCAAACTAATGACCCCACAATCACTGCTGCTGCCGCTCCGATGTAGAATGGCTTTTTACGAGCTTGTTCACGTGTTTCTTCGATCGAGTTAGGAACGAGTTCGATGTCATACTGCACCTTACTAAGAGCCTTAGCCGCTATACCGATCAGATCACCCATCATGTGAGCGTGAGACTGAACGTAATCCGCATCTACTGATTTAGCAAGATTCACACGGGTAAGCGGATTGAAGTATTCTGCTTCGAGACCTAACTTCTCTTCAATAAATTCCTTGTAGTATGGGAGGTTCGCACAACCACCCGCGAGGACAACCTTAGTAGGAGCCGAACCACTATGCTGACTACGGTAATAGTTAATGGTACGTGTGATCTCAGACGGTAGGCGTGACACTGTATTAGAAATCACAGTCGCTAGAGCACCAGTCGCTTCATCCCACTCCTGGAGGTAAGCTCCATTCAGTGCAATCTTTCCTGATGCGACCTTGATCTCCTCTGCTTGCGCAAAGTCGACTTGGTACTCTTTACTAATCGCTCCAGTAGTCGCAACACCACTAACATTCGTCAGACTTCTCACAAAGAGGCGTCCTTCCTCTAGGAAGAGAAGATTGGTCGACTTAGCACCCGCGTCGATGAGGAGCGTTGGCTCCGTCGCAGTAGGGTTAGAATATAAATACGCATTAGCGAGCGCGATCTGTGATGACTCGACTGATGACGTCACTGCCCCTGTTGAGAGTACAGTATTATCGATATCATTAAGGAGATCTTTCTTAATCGCAACAATCGCTACCTCCTGTCCATCAGCTGCAGCTCCGACCATTGACCAGTCCCATACGACATCGTCAATTGGGAATGGGATATGCTGCTGAGCCTCAAAACCGACTAACTGTTCAATATTGTCAGCACCCAGAGTCGGGAGCTTAACGAACTTAGTAAAGATCGCCTGCCCCGATACCGCAAATGACACTTTACTTTTCTTAAGACCGAGGTTCGTTACGAGTTGTTCGAGAGCACTCTGAATCTGTACGAGACGAACCGCTTCATTTGCTGGATCAGCGAGTATACTTACCGTCTCAAACTTCTTAAGCGCAAGACCATTCTTTGCTCCGCCAAACACCCCCATCGAAATACTCTGAGAGCCGAGGCTAAGCACTGAAACCGAATTATCAGACATATCTATATATTATTAAAATTGTGCGAACTAGCGCTTTTCACTTTTGATTTCCGCGTATCTATCCCACCAAAAGTATTGGAACGGGGTCTCATCCTTACTGAGAAGAGGAATCTTGTCATAGCGTGACAGACTTCCTGATTGCCACCATCCAGCATCACCTTGTGAGGAAAATGCTCCTACTCTTTGGCCATTGAAGAGGATCTCTCCACCTACGCGCTCAATGACTTTCTCACTCGCGCGATCATTGTCTGATAGCCTAAGAATAGATGAAGGTGAGAGGTAAACAGAAGAAAAGACCTTTCCTTTTACGGGAATGTTAATGTGCTCTACTTCTTTCTCCATAAGTACATACCCTTTAGACTCAGGGCTCTTAGCCACTACATACCACTTAACCGTTAATGCATCTGCAAACTTGGCATCAGCTGGTGCTACCTTATCGATCTCAAATTCCACTTCGATCTCGAGCCAATCTTTCTTATCCCAGCTCTTTGAATTAGATGCCTTAAAGTCTGGAGACTTTAACTGCTCATACGCAGGATCCCCGACATCTACACTAATTTTGCTCTGCGCGCATAAAGTATTTACCTGTGCTAAATAAGCGAATACAAGTGAAACAATAACGTTGAAGGATCTTTGAGTTTTCATATCGGTATGAGAGTTCAAGTAATCTAGAGAGAAGTTAATCCATTTGGCTAGTAGAAACATCATTAATTTTTCTTTTTGAGATAGAATGAAGCAAAATTACCCCCTCAAACAAAGCCCCAAAGACCTAAACTAATACGACAATTGATCAATATGGACAAAAAGATAAAAACTGTAGGCTCATTCACGCACATCCCTCGTACTATCCCTTCAATTGAGCAATGTGACGTCGTCGAAATACGACTCGACGCAGAATTTTGCGAATCGAGCCTGAACTCATTCATCCAACAATGCGGACTCCCAAAACTAATTACCGCTAGAGATATTAACGAAGGGGCCGTACGTGATCTTTCACTCCAGGAGAGGATTTCTCTTTTAGAACAATATGCACCTATCGCGCAGTACTTGGACGTTGAGCTTCGCAATTGGTCTCAATATACTGAATTCCTGGAATCTATTAGAAATTCAGACACCGCTATCATCGCCTCCTATCACGACTTTACTAAAACCCCCTCAGCAGACGAACTGGCCTCTCTCGTGGAGGAAGCAAAAGCTGCAGATCCAGACATCATTAAGTTTGCCTTCATGATTGAGCGCCTTGAAGACATTCAGCGCTGCCAGCAAGTACTCTTTGATAACCCAGACCTTACGATCTCGATCATGGGCATGGGCGCCTACGCTCCAGTGTCACGTATCATCCTAGCACAATCTGGATCTGTACTGAACTACGGCTTCCTAGGAGAGGAACCAACGGCTCCGGGACAATGGTCAGCCCAACAGCTCAAAGCAGCAATCCAAGTCAGTGCGCCCGTCTCTCAGTAACTAGAATGACATGCCTAGCCTCAAGAGCACTCTCAAGTACTCCGCCTTTCTTCCGTTGCTGATTGTCCTCGGGTTCTGGATCTATAAGCACTCTGAGTGGCAGAACCGTACATATACCATCTCTACCGGAAAGGCGGGAGGAGGGTATCATACTCTGGGAGAAGAGCTCGCCGCACTCAGTACTGAAGATGACTGCCTCTCGCTGTCAGTTCTATCGAGTGAAGGCAGCCTCGAAAACATCCAGAGAGTACATGATGGTCATTCACACTTTGGGCTTATCCAACTACATGAACCTCTTCCTGAAGGGGTAAAGGTCGTCGCTCCGATCTCTCATGAGGTACTCCATATCCTCATTAGACACGACTCTCCTGCCACCACTATTCGCGACCTCCATCAGGCTAGACTCTCTACAGGGCTCCCACAGAGCGGCACTAAGGCGGTCGCTGCTCAGTTACTCTCACATTACGGCATCAAGCCATCTCAGACTTTTGACCTTCCGCCCACCGATGCGCTCCGAGCGCTGCAACAAGGTCAGATCGACGCGGCACTCCTCGTCAGTGCTATTCATACCCCACTCCTCTCGGAGACGATGTCGACCGGAGCCCTGCGACACCTGTCTCTCGACCTGAACCATACTCCTGCCCATTCCGCTGTCGGCTTTTGTAGTAAAAGCCCCCACTTCTCTCCTGCTCTTATCCCTTGCCACACCTACGGCCACTGCAACACGGAACTCTTACCTCCAGCACCTGTGAGTACCATAGCGATCCCATCGTTACTCATCTGTCAGCCAGACCTCCCTGATCCAGTCACACACCGCCTCGCATCCTCCCTCTTTGCCTACCGCTCACGCTTGAGTAAGTCCTTGCCTGACCTCCTCCATCTCACAGAACCAGACCAATTCTATTCCTATCATTCTGGAGCAGAACAATATTACCAGCGAAAGCACCCTAGCTTTCTAGTCGTCTATGCCGAGGTCATCGCGCTCATCATCTCCGTGAGCGTCGCCCTCTGGGGTGGAGTCGTAGGCCTCAAGAAATGGATCCACCTCCGCGATAAAAATCGCATCGATGTCTATTACAGCCTCGTCAACCAATCGATCCAGACGATGCGCTACGCCCCAGACACTATCGATCTCGATAAGGAGCGTACCAAACTCTACCAACTACGCGACCAAGCCTTTGACCAACTGATCAATGAACAGCTCCAGGCAGACGAGTCCTTCCGTATCTTCCAAGACCTCTTACGCCAAGCACTCGAAGAACTAGAGTCGCATCACGAGCAGTCTCACTAAGAAATAGATTTCTGCTTACTAAACTTAGCCTTGGCATAAATCAGATAAACCACGATCGTGGTATTGAGAACATAGTTCATATACAGAGGATAATGCCGCTCTCCCGACTCGAGGTCTCCCATGATGATATAATATGAGGTAAAGATCTCACCAAAGAACCACATCAACAAAAAGATCCAAGATAGATCCTCCGCACTCTTGGTCTTCCAAGTCTTATACGCCTGAGGCATCGCACAAGTCGCAAAGAGACTTGCTCCGATCCAGCCAGCTATTTCCATATGATCAAACATCTCTCGCAGAACTACTGCATGCTCTAAAACATACGCAATAAAAAAGAGTAGGCTCTTCAGCCTACTCTTTTTGATGGTACTACCTGAGAAAATTTCTAGATAGTCTGTTACTCAATGGTCTAGCGTTTACTTCAACGCAGCCGCATGCATGTCCTTTGTTCTCTGGCGGAGAGTGGCGAGGATTTCTGCATTTTCCTCTAGATGCGCCACGTTCTTCATCTCGCTAGGATCGTTGACGAGATCATAGAGCTCTTCTACTACTGGATCATGCTCGTAGTAGATAAAGTACTTCCACTTATCCGTACGCACGCCACGTGATCTATAGGAGCGATTATTAGCTAGGATCTCATCATTCGCAGCCTTGAGATCCGCTACTTTTCCAGCCTTCTTAGCCTGATGCGCGATCGAGTGCATCTCTTGGAGGAAGAGGTTCTCCATAAAGACGGTATCTCTCCATTCCTTACGATCAGCAGTGTTCTCGAGCAGACCTGTCAGTGAATGGCCTTGCATCATCTCTGGGACCTCTACTCCCGCTAAACTGAGGATCGTAGGAGCAATATCGACCGATGAGGTCATCAGAGACTCCCTCTCTCCAGCACGCTTCATTCCTCGACCATCCCAGATGATGAGTGGAGCCTTCACTGACTCGTCATGGAGCAGAGCCTTGTCATGTAGGCCATGAGAACCTTGATAACGACCATTATCACTTGTGTAAATGATGACCGTATTCTCTAGTACCCCCATCTCTTTGAGCTTCTCTCTGAGTCGTGCCACTTGACTGTCGACCGTACGACCTTGTGAGGCAAAGCGACGCACTAGGTTCTGGTACTTCTGAGGTGTCCCCGTATGGTGCAGGTGGAGTGGTACTCCTCTGGCATACTTCTTCACCACATCAGGAAAGGTCGGGTTAGGCCCTTCATAGTAATTCTTGGGCACCGTCATCATGGTATCAGCGAAGTATTCCTTATCCGGTACATGCATATCATGATCCGAATCATTCTTCACCGCATCGAAGCTCACAGAGAGCACAAACGGCTGATCCGTCTTATGCGTCTCTAGGAAGCGGATCATCGAGTCCCCCTTCTTCAGCGTTCTCTCCGTACGCTCACGTCCCTTTGACAGATCCTTAAAGGCCTCTGGATCATCAGCCCAACGAGCCCATCCCACATTAGAGTGCAGTCCGTGAGCATCATAGTAATCGAAGTATTTCTTCACCGTTTCCTTACCCCCATCGACATAGAATCCGAACTTACCAATAAACCCACTACGGTACCCGGCTTCCTTTAGTTTAGCATGATACGTATTGGCCATGCCCTCCTCAGTTACTGGGGTATTATGAGGATAGGTAAAGCCACTATTATGATTCGCAAAGTAGCGGCCAGTCATCACCGTTACCCTACTCGGCATACAGATCGCGACCGCGTAGTAAGCACTGTCAAAGGTCACGCCCTCCGCAGACAACTGATCAATATGAGTCGTCTCGAATTCTGGGCGCCCATAACACCCAAAGTTATCCCAGCGCTGGTCATCCGTCATGATATAGACGATGTTAGGACGCTTCTCCTCCGCAGAGAGGGAGCTAGCACCCATCGCTATTACCCCTAGCAGGGACATCAATTTATTTGTTCTCATCTA
>WTJZ01000251.1:15253-19423 GCA_011524615.1 Akkermansiaceae bacterium
GGATAGACTGCCCACCAATACATCCGCCCCAACAGTCCCTTAGGACGAAAGCTAGCCTTCTGCGTCATCCTCTCCTCAGAGAGATCGAACTCTAACCACGCCTCTCCTGGAAGCTTCATTTCCGCATAGAGGATGAGCCGACCTCCGTCCCGGTCAGCGAGTATCACGCGCCAAAAGTCTAATGCATCTCCCACTCGTAATTCGGTAGGGTGCCGACGCCCCCTACGCATCCCGATCCCACCTATCAGCTTATCGATTCCTCCGCGACAGCGCCATGCCCAGTTCATCGTTGGCCACCCTCGGTCTCCTCCGATAGACCAAACCTCATTGATGACATCCTCTCGCTCCCCTGTGATCTGCACCTCTTGACTATCAATGTAGACCCCATGCTCAGGCACTCGGACGGCCCCTAGATTTTTATCATTAAACTGGCCCGATGAGAGCGCATCATACCATACTGAGGCAACACGGTTCTGAGCAATACGCGCCAGCGCCTTATCGATCGCCTCCTCATACCCTAACAGCTCCTGCGTAACGATTTCTCTAATGCGGGACTCCCCAGCAACACTCTCTATATGCAACGATTCCACTAATGACTTCGCCAGTGAGTACGTAGTAGCAGTCATAAAGTAGAGCCAGTATGATGATAACCTCGGGGTGAGCAAAGGGACGGGCCAGGCCATACGCGTCAAGCCCCTCACCTTGGCATATTGGATTAACATATCTCGATAAGTAAGGACCTCAGGGCCGCCAATGTCGAAGCTTCGCCCGAAACAATCAGTATGCCCCAGCACCCCAGTCAAGTAGCCGATCACATTACGGATCGCGATCGGCTGGCACCGCGTTGCTGTCCACCGAGGCGTCACCATAACAGGAAGTTTCTCCACCAGATCCCTAATGATTTCAAAGGAGGCACTCCCTGACCCTACAATAATAGAAGCTCTCAAGACCGTCAGGCTATAGCTCCCCCCTTGTAAGACTTCCGCCACATACTGGCGACTAGACATATGCTTAGATAATGGTTCGTCCCCCTCCCCGCTGAGACCACTAAGCCCGCCGAGATAGATCACCTGTTGACACCCCGATCCCTCTACCCATGACACAAAGTTCCGTGCACACGCAGCCTCTCTCTCCTCGAACCCCGTACCCGCGCCCATCGAATGCAAGAAATAATACGCTGCCTCGATCTGCCCCAGCTCAGGTAGCGACTCTGGGCATAACATATCTCCCGTAAGGTATTCTACCTGCTCCTCCCAGCGAACAAAATCCTCACAAGGAAAACGCTCCAGATCGCGTACCATCACCACGACCTGATGCCCTAGCTCTAAGAGTGACGGTAATAACCGCAATCCGATATACCCATTCGCCCCCGTTAACAACACTCGCATACGGCACTATAAACTCATAATACAGATAATCAGCATAATTATTCCACTTTCTACGCAGGTTTTCCCCTCAGGAACATCGATGAGCCCGTGTTTTTCCGTGCCCATTCTTGATTATTTATCAAGACCACCTAACATCCCGCCCATGTCGCTCATTCAACTCAATACCATTTGCGAAGAACTCCGCCTGCTCTCCTCCACTGCTAGCGTCCTCAACTGGGACCAAGAAACGTATATGCCACAGGATGCGGTTCAGTACCGAGCCAAGCAAATTTCATACCTCAAGACCAAGGCTCATGAGCTCAAGACGTCTCCCGAGTTCCAACAAGCTCTAGAAGCTGCGGAGGACGCCCCCGCGCCTACACCACATGATGCTGCCAACCTCCGTGACTGGCGCACCCAGTTCGATCGCAATACCAAGCTCCCCACCTCCTTCGTCGAAGAATTCTCCCAAACCACCACTCTGGCCAACTCTGCCTGGGGACAAGCCAAGGACAACTCCGACTTTTCCACCTTTGAGCCCCATCTCGCCAAGATCGTCGACTTCACCAAGCAAAAGGCCGACCTCTTCGGATACCAAAACGAACCCTATGAGGCCCTCATGAACCTCTATGAAGATGGCCTCACCGTACAAGAAGTCGAAGGACTCTTTACCCAACTCCACCCAGAGCTCATCAAGCTCCAAGAGGCTACCAAAGAACGCCGCCTTAATCCACTCACACTCCCTCCAGGGAGCTTCCCTCAGGAACAACAAGCCTGCTTTAACCAGCAAGTCGCGGCCTCCCTTGGGTTCGACTTTAACAAAGGGCGTATCGATACCACCTCTCACCCATTCTGTACTACCCTCGGCCCAGAAGACGTGAGACTCACGACCCGATATGATGAGAATGACTTTACCTCCTCCCTCTTTGGCGTTATGCATGAGACTGGGCACGGACTCTATGAGCAAGGACTCCCCTCCCAGTACCACCACCTCCCTGTCGGAGACGCTGTTTCTCTCGGAATTCATGAGTCCCAATCCCTCTTCTGGGAAACCCACGTAGGTCGTAGCGAAGCCTTTTGGCAAAAGTGGTTCCCTGTAGCGGTGGAACACTTCCCCGCACTCTCCACCATGGAGCTGGACCAGTTTATCCAATACATCCACCGCCCTCACTTCACCCCGATCAGGGTTGACTCTGACGAGGTCAGCTACGACCTCCACATCATCCTCCGCTTCCGTATCGAGCGCATGCTCCTCAATGGAGAGATCACCACGAAGCAAGTGCCAGAGACCTGGAATGACCTCTTCCACGAGTCATTCGGTGTCTACCCAGAGAATGACGCCAAAGGCTGCCTCCAAGACATCCACTGGTCCTTCGGTGGCCTCGGATACTTCCCGACTTACACCCTCGGCAATATCATCTCAGCACAACTCTTTAATACCGCGATGGAAGACCAGAGCATCGCCTCCGCCTTCGCTACGGCAGACTTCTCCCCCACACTCGACTGGCTCCGTAGCCAGATCCACACCCCAGGGAGACTCCTCACCTCCAACGACCTAGTCAAACAAGCCACAGGGGCTCCAATCAATACCGACTCCTACTTAGCACACCTAACTAAGAGGTACGCATAGCCGCCCTCACCAGCAGAGAGGCCCCCATGCCTCTCTGTCCAGTCATGAGATTAACTTTGGAGGACTACTTACTAAGGCCCAAGGTATAACGGCATTTGGGGTAACTCGCACACCCTAGGAATTGTAATCCTACATTCTGCCCCCTTTTCACTGTTCTCTCTACGAGTACACCTCCACATTTAGGGCAACACGTCTTAGAATTATATCGTTTCTCTAAGGACGCTAGATGTGACCTCCTATTTAAGGACCTGTTGCTTTTCAGCATTTTTAGATTATCACAAAGCTGATCAACCACTTCATCTGTAAGTAGCACCTCTCTTCTCATCAAAATATAAGACATGAGACCTGAATCACGCACGTTAGATGGCATTTGAGTCTTAAACGTACTCCCTCCTACGAAATAGACCAGTGAGTGCATGTCAGATAAACCTATTCCAAGATACTCTGCTAAACACTTCTGATGTCGATAATTCTGACGTAAAGGATTTTGAAAAGAATACTTACTCTTATAGAAGACCTGTCTCCAAGTAGCCTGGTTATCGTTGCCATAGATCCAACCTCGCATATTCTTAGTCTCGATCACAAACACACCATAACGAGACACGATTACATGATCAATCTGTGTAGTTCCATTAGTACTCGGCACAATTACATCATGAAAGCGCCGGTAAACCTTTTTATCCAAAAAGAGCCAACATGCTAAGGCAACCAATTTCTCACCAACCCAGCCACGTATCAAGCTTCGCATAAATCACACACTAACACTCATTCTAGGAACATCAAAGCGACTAAATACTGAAAAACACAATAATTAGACATGTTATACAGAAATAGGAAGACCTTGCTGAATGTGTTCACAAAGGTATTTAAGCTCAATCCTCCATAGTGGCTAGGGTTTCACGAGCCACTTCCATAATGTCATCCCTCTCATAAAGTTAAACTAATAACTTCAAAGCCTTCATCAGCTACAACAGCAGTAACTAAGCACACAACTTCCGTGCTCTTTCGCGTCATTCCGCGGACACCCTTTCTCTCGAAGAGCGAAGCTCGACCTTCCAAACTTAGCGTCTTAGCGCCTTTGCGGTTAAGTCTCCTACTGGATCCACCCCTAACAAGATCCTAAATCTTGGGGTTACTCTCTTCGAGCTTACAAAGCTCTTCGCATTCACTTTT
>WTJZ01000213.1:0-1565 GCA_011524615.1 Akkermansiaceae bacterium
CCATTCTCCCAGAAGTTAGCGAGATCTGAGGTGATCTGCCATGGGCGTTGGTTAGGGGCGAGGATCTGGACGCGGAGTGGGATGGTTCCGTTACAGAGGGTAGGAGTCGCCGTGACATCGTAGAGTCGTTGGAGTTGGACGCCGATGGTAGGTGGTTCTCCTTCTGCGTAGGTGACGCGTGTTTTAGTCCCATTCGTGAGGACGAGTTCGGTCGGGGCAAAGCTCTTAAGGGCACTAGCTTGGGCGGGGCTGAGCCAATCGTTGAGGATGGGCCATGGGTCTAGATGTTTGACCTCTTTGATACGAGTGGTGCCGTGGCAGAGCTCGGTCATGAGGTGGGCGCGATCTTCCGCTGAGATGGCGGGGAGTTCTAGTTCTGGCATCCAGGAGGCGAGTTGGTTGAGTCGGGTGATCCATTGCTCGACCTTGGCGTCCCACTTGGTGAGAGGGATCTTCCCCTCTAGGACGAGGTGGGCGAGGAGCTCAGCGGCTTGATCGAGATCGGGAGCCTCATTAGAGATCTTGCTCTCGATGGTGAGGTCTTGCCCTTGGTATTGGTAGGTGGTGGCCTGCTGGTTAATGATCTTGTTAGTGGCCTCATCGAGGATGACCTGTGATTGCTCTGTAAGGCGCTCTGGGAACCATGATTGGAGGTCAGTGGGTTCTACCTGGATGAGCCCTGAGAGGTGGGTCAGGACGTCACGGCCCTGGATCTCCTGAATCTCAGTGGCAAAGAAGAGACTGCCTTGACGTGCGGGGGTCGAGTCCTCGAGCTTGCCCTTACGGTTCCCTAGGAGGCGAGAGGAGAGCGTGCCTGAGCCTAAGCGGATACAGAGACGATCGGGAAAGGTGAGCGCGACGGCTTGTGCTACGAGGGGCGCGCGGGAGGTGAAGTCTGGACGGTCGAGGCGTCTTTGAGAGGAGTTGAGACGTTCGACGAGGCGAGAGAGTTGTTGGATCGACTTATCGAGCTCTCTGATGGCTCGTAGGGTGAGCCCAAAGGGGCGTGCCGCGTCAGGGGAGAACTTATTGGTTCTGACGTAGTCAAAGGCGGTGTAGAGGCCAGCGAAGGAGGAGGCGTCATGGCGCTCCTCGAAGTCTGAGATAGAGTTCTGACTACGGCGAGGACGCCCTGCTGCTGGGGCGATGCCCGATGAGCGTTTCACAAAGGGCTCTCCCTGCAGGTAGGATGCGATGAAGAGAGTCTCAGGGAGACAGTCGAGCTCAGCTCCTGCTAGGACGAGACGTGCTAGGCGAGGGGGGAGAGGTAGGGTCGAGAGGAGTTCTCCAGTCTTGGTCAGGGTTCCCTCAGGGTCGAGTGCTCCCAGTGCCTGTAATAGGCCATGTGCGCGTGCCTGTGCCTCGGTGGTGGGCTCTTCTAGCCAAGGAAAGGGGTTGCTCGGTCCATAACCGAGACTAGCGAGGAGTAGGAGCGTGGGAGAGAGGTCCAGTCGTAGTGCCTCAGGGAGCTGGAACGGGTCGCGCCGTTCCTGATCAGTAGTCGACCAGAGGCGGTAGCACTTCCCTGGAGCTGTACGGCCAGCGCGCCCGGCACGTTGGGTGGC
>WTJZ01000213.1:1665-6671 GCA_011524615.1 Akkermansiaceae bacterium
CTCTAGTGACTCCTCTGCGAGGGTGGCGGACATGACGAGGAGCTTGAGGTCTGGGCGGGTGTCTTGCTGGAGATCGGTACAGTACCCTAGCGCGACATCTGAGGCGACACGGCGCTCATGGAACTCGTCAAAGATGATGAGACCGATGCCCTCGAGCTGTGGATTCTCATTGAGGTGGCGGAGGAGAACCCCGTCGGTCAGGAAGAGGATCTTAGTCTCTGCGGTGTACTTTGCCTCGAACCGGACGGAATAGCCTACGTCCTTTCCCAGAGGGACATCTAAGACAGAGGCCACTCGCTGTGCTAAGAGGCGGGCGGCAAGTCGGCGCGGCTGAATAATCAGGATACGGCCTTCGATTGCGCCTGCTTGGTGCAGAATCGGGGGGATTCCAGTCGATTTACCAGAGCCTGTAGGCGCATTCAGTAAGACACGGTTGCCATCAGAGAGGGCATTAAGGATAGCATCCTGGTGCTGGTAGATCGGGAGAGACATGCATTATGGGTAGTAAAGAGACACTCTCAGCTGGTCGAGGCAAAACCCCTTATATGATGAGTGGGCAGGGGATGAACCGTCAAGATGCTAAGGCGCAGAGAAGACGTATTACCTCGCTATTAAAAGGGAGTAGGATAGTCGTAGAGGCGATGATCAGTGAGGCGAGCGCTACTTGATGAATTGATTAATGAAGTCGATGAGCTTGAGAGCCTCTCGTTCGGAATCGAGTGTGATTTGTAAGCTACCGTTGCTGTGGAGGAGTTCTACCCCATATTTTTCAGCAGTCTGATTGTAGGACTTGACCATGATGACTCGTTTGATGTCAGAGGTGCCCACTTGCTCCTTTTGGGTGATGTAGTGTAGGAATCTGAGCTCCTTATGAACCGAGTCTTCATGGATAATGAGGCGCTCTGAGGTGACTTTTGGGTAGACGAATACGCCGATGATTAGGCTGATTACTACAGCGATTGAAAATGAGAGGTTCACAATGACGAAGAATGCGATCAGAGGACAAATGAGTAAAACGAGCTGCGTCTGAAGAGGGCAGTGATGAGAGGAGCTGATGTAATAATGTTCAGATATGACTCTCGGAGGCTCTCCTTGCTTCATAAGAAATCGGTCAATGTTGTCCATGGACGAATCGTACGAAATAGGGAGGGTATGTACCAGAAAATAGCGGTTATACTATGCTTCTTATACTTGTTAGAGGCATCTTATATCGTTAGAACTAGCATGAGAAACATACTCAAGGTGTCTCAGTATGCTTGTTATTTCTGACAGGTCTCTTGGATCCAGTGATGGAGGAGAGAGGGCCAGGTCTCGGAGGCGCGTTTACCAGGGAGCATGCCGAACCCGTGGCCACCCTTTGGTAAGATGTGGGTCTCATAAGGGATCTTTTGTTGGGCCAGCGCTTGGGTCATCACGATCGTACTATTGGCGAAGGAGTCATCCGCTGCGACGTAGAGGAACATCGGAGGAGTATTCTCTGAGAGGGTGAGCTCAGGCGTGAGGGACTTGCCCGGGCCTTGGTCGAGGTAGGCGGGGTAGATCAGCCCGACGAAGTCTGGGCGAGCAGAGGTCGTATCTCTATCGTCTTGTGCCGGGTAGAGAGGCTGCTGGAATTGTGTGGCGAGACGAGCGGAGAGGCTGCCTCCGGCGGAGAAGCCCATAATACCAAGATGGGTGAGAGGCCATTTGGCGGAATTTGCTCGGACGAAGCGCATGGAGCGTTGGGCATCCTGTAGGGCACCCTGTTGATTACGAGGGACGCGGTAAGTGAGGACGAAGCAGGTGTAGCCTAGCTTACGGTAGTGCTCTGCGACATCGTGACCCTCCTTCTTGTCCGCGAGGTGGACGTAGCCACCGCCAGGGCAGATAATGAGGCCGATTCCGTTTGGCTTGGTCGGCTCGTAGACGTCGAGAGTCGGGTTCGTGACCTTGCCAATGCGGAGGCCATGAGGCTTCTTGACGATGACGTGTGGGGCCTTTGACTCATTTTGATCAGGGACCTGGTGAGGCCAGATGGAAAAGGTAGATGTCGGAGTAGCACCAGCGACGAGGAGCAAGCTAAGGAGGGCTAGAATCAGGGGCATTATACTAGATAGGAATACGAATTCAGGATGCGATTATTGCGTAATGTGTTTTTATACAGTGCGTCAAATCTGCTCCTGCGTGAGGGGGGGCCTCTTCTTTTGCTATTATGTCGGCTGATTAGTTCCCGTAGAAGACCTCTCTAGGACGGGCTCCATCTGCAGGGCCGATGTATCCGCGCTGTTCCATGATATCGATGATACGGGCAGCACGAGTATATCCGAGTCGGAGTCGGCGCTGGAGGAGGGAGGTGCTGGCCTTTTGCTCCTGTACGATGACCTCGAGGCACTTTTGAAGGAGTTCCTCGTCAGCGGAGGAGACATCATCATCTCCACCGTCACTGTCTTCACCGCCTGCGTCGATACTGTTCTGGATGGCTTCCTCGAACTGTTGGTCCGCTTGGTTCGCGCAGAACTCGACGATTTGGTCGACCTCTTCATCTGAGACAAAGGCACCCTGCGAGCGCTCGAGCTTAGCAGAACCAGGAGGGAGGAAGAGCATGTCCCCCTTACCGACTAGCTTCTCCGCTCCACCGGTATCGAGAATGACGCGGGAGTCGATCTTAGAAGAGACTTGGAATGAGATACGGCTCGGGATGTTCGCCTTGATGATACCAGTCACGACGTCTGCACGAGGGGTCTGGGTGGCCACGATGAGGTGCATCCCCGCGGCACGCGCCTTCTGTGCGATCCTCGCGATGCAGAGTTCTACATCAGCGGGCGCGGTCTGCATGAGGTCTGCGAGCTCATCAATGATGATGACGATATATGGAAGACGGTCAGGGATCTCGTCCTCGTCGGCTTCCTCTGGGAATCCAGCGAGATCTGGATCGACCTCAGCCTCTGGTCCGAGTTCCCCGTCCTCAAAGGCGCGGGCGATGGACTCGATCTGCTCCATATCCACCTCTTCATCGATATCCTCAGGGAGTGGTTCGTCCTGAGGTGCTGGTGCTTCTTTCTCTGGGCGTTCGCGGTTGTTGAACCCGTCGAAGTTACGTACCTTACACTTGGCAAAGAGCTTATAGCGGCGTTCCATCTCATTGACACACCACTTCAGGGCTCCTACGACCTTTTGTGGATCGGTGATGACAGGTACGACGAGGTGAGGGAGGTTCGAGTAGACCTGCATCTCGACGACCTTTGGGTCGACCATGATGAAGCGGAGTTCATCAGGTCCGAACTTGTAGAGGATACTACAGATGATGGTGTTGATACAGACAGACTTACCGGCACCAGTAGCACCAGCGACGAGACAGTGCGGCATGGCGGCGAGGTCACCGATGACGGCCTCACCATAGACATTCTTACCGAGAGCGAGCGGGATCTTACGCTTAGAGCTACGGAACTTATCATCAAGGAGGATCTCACTGAAGGGGACGAGGATACGGTTCTTGTTCGCGACCTCGATCCCGACGGTGTCCTTCCCAGGAATAGGGGCGAGGATGTTGATGGACTCAGCCTTGGTAACACGGGCGAGATCCGCCTCTAGTGCTGTGATGCGGCTCACCTTCAGCCCGAGTGATGGATAGACCTCGAATCGGGTAATGGTAGGGCCACGGGTGATGTCCCCAGGAGTGACATCGACCCCGAAGGATTTGAGCGTATCAACAATGGTACGCTGCATCTTGAGCAGTTCATCGTGATTTGTCTCTGGAGGTGGAGCAGAGGCATCATAGTCGAGTAGGTCGAAGCCGGGGAGCTCGTAGTTCTCGAACCCATCGCCTGTGAGGCCTTCATAACCGGTGCGCTCCTTTTTCTCGAACGGCTTCACGCTCATTTGCTCCTGTGACATGATCTTCTTAGCGGTGCCATCGATGATCTGTGGAGGAGTGGCGAGGGGGGCTGGTTCTTCGACAGCGATCTCTTCCGTGACTGGAGGGACAGCTACAGGGGGAGGGGGCTCGGCTGGTGCTTCGGGCTCTGGAGCAGGACTCTCCTCGATAGGGGGCTCCTCTGTTTCCTCGATCGTCGTGACGGGAGGGAGCTTACGTTGTCTCTTAGGAGCTGGCTCTTCTTCTGCGATGGAGGTAGAGAGTGGTGGAATGCGAGAGGGCTTTTCCTTCTTTGGCTTAGCTGGGCGGGCGCGACGTCGGTCGGCGATGTTTTGGGACGCCTTGCTGAATCCATCAGAGATCATGTCTGCGAGTCCACTGATAAACTCGAGAGGGTGCATCCCACAGAAGACGATGAGGCTGGTAATGTACCCGAGGGTGAAGACGATGGTCGCTCCTACAGTCGCGATCAGATTCTCTAAGAAGTACTCGCCTAGGAGCTGGCCAATAATCCCTCCTGGGCTGGCGAGGAAGTTTTGCCCAGCCCAGTCAGAGAGCCATGCGTCTTGGCAGGAGAGAAGACCTGCGGCACAGGCGACTCCACAGAAGAGTCCGATGCGCATCCAGATGCTCTCGCGTTCCTTGAAGAGCAGACGCTTCACTCCGAAGATGAAGACACCTGCGACGAGCATAAAGGTAGAGGCTCCGAGCAGCTGTAACTGGACGAGTCCGAGGAAGGCTCCGAGCGGGCCAAAGATGTTCTTACGCGGGAGGATCGGGTCGACGCTAGGGGCGAAGTCCTTGAGGAACTTCATGGGAGTGAGCGGGAGGTCAGATGGAGCGTAGCTGATCGCGGCACAGAGGAGGATGATGCTGGCGACGATCATGATGATGCCTCCGACTCCGACAGGGAGTGCTACCTCGGCGGGTTTCGCTTGTTTCTTGTTTTTAGCCATTAGATAGGAATAGAAAGGGGTAAGCTCGTTCTCTAGAGAGGAGTGCAGGGAGCGTTCATGCCGAAAATCCTGAGATCCCTCCTTGAGGAGTATGATAGATTCGCCATACGGTGGATCGTCCTCATTATCAAGCCTTCTTACCTAATTTTATTGTATGTCCGAACACCCAAAACGATTATTACTTATTTTTCTCAAGG
>WTJZ01000222.1:0-3372 GCA_011524615.1 Akkermansiaceae bacterium
CAGACGCTAAGAAGACAGAATACAAGGAGTTCCTCTATGGACGTCAGATCGTAGACCTCTTCGGTGTAGAACCATTCAAGGGATCAGCACAAGAGCTCGTTAACATTCTTCGTAAGCTCCCTGCACGTCTCTACTCAATCGCGAGCAGCATCAAGGCTCACCCAGATGAAGTACACCTCACGGTAGCCGCAGTACGCTACGATGCATACGGCAAGCAACGTAAGGGCGTCGCCTCTACCTACCTCGCTGATGACTCAAAGGTCGGTGACAAGGTCAACGTCTACGTTCACACGAACAAGAACTTCCGCCTCCCTGCAGACTCTAAGACTCCTATCATCATGGTCGGGCCTGGTACTGGTGTTGCACCATTCCGTGCCTTCATCGAGGAACGTGCAGAGACAGGTGCTGAGGGTGAGAGCTGGCTCTTCTTCGGAGACCAGCGCTACAGCTTCGACTTCCTCTACCAACTCGAGTGGCAAGACCACCTCGCTAACGGAGACCTCACTAAGCTCGACGTCGCATTCTCCCGTGACCAACCTCAGAAGGTATACGTCCAAGACCGCATGATCGAGAAGGCCGCAGAACTCTGGGACTGGATCGACAACAAAGGCGCAGCCTTCTACGTCTGTGGTGACGCAGAGCGCATGGCTGGAGACGTCCACAAGGCTCTCATCAAGATCGCTCAAGAACAAGGTGGCAAGTCTCAAGAAGAGGCAGAAGCCTACCTAGACGCCCTCAAGAAAGACAAGCGTTACCAACGTGACGTGTACTAAGAACTAATTAACCACCTAACAATTTACCATAATGTCTGAAGAACCAAAACTTCACCCTAACGAGGGGATCAAAACTCGTTCAAACTACCTCCGCGGTACCATCGCAGAGGGTCTCGCTGACCTCTCAACAGGTCAACTCGCTACAGACGACCTCCAGCTCATCAAGTTCCACGGATCATACCAACAAGATGACCGTGACATCCGTGCAGAGCGTCGTGCTAAGAAGCTAGAGAAGGCATATTCCTTCATGATTCGTATCCGTGTTCCAGGTGGTGTTGCGACACCTAAACAGTGGCTCGAGACCGACCGTATGGCACACCAATATGCTAACGGCACGATCAAGCTCACCACGCGTCAGGCGTTCCAGTTCCACGGGATCATCAAGACGAACCTCAAGCAAACGATCAAAGAGATCAACGAGGTCGCGATGGATACCATCGCAGCCTGTGGTGACGTGAACCGTAACGTCATGTGTAACCCGAACCCGTTCCAGTCACAGGTTCACGCAGACGTGCTCAAGCTCTCACAAGACATCTCAGACCACCTCACTCCTGCGACTCGTGCATACCACGAGATCTGGCTCGACGGTGAGAAGATCGAATCCTCAGAGGAAGAAGTAGAGCCAATCTACGGTAAGACGTACCTCCCTCGTAAGTTCAAGATCGCAGTAGCTGTCCCACCATCAAACGATGTCGACATCCACGCGAATGATCTCTCCTTCATCGCGATCGTCGAGAATGGACAAATCATCGGATATAACATCGCTGTCGGTGGTGGTATGGGCATGACTCACGGTGCTGACGATACCTTCCCACGTATCGCGGACATCATCGGATTCTGTACTCCTGAGCAGGCAGTAGACGTCGCGGAAAAGGTTGTCATGGTTCAACGTGATAACGGTAACCGTGTAGAGCGTAAGCATGCTCGTCTGAAGTACACGATCAATGATCGTAGTGCTGAGTGGTTCCTCGCTGAGCTGAACAAATACCTCGGGTACGACCTCCAGCCAGTACGCGACTACACCTTCGAGACGAATGGTGACCGCTTTGGATGGGTCTACGGTGCTGACGGACGTAGCCACTACACCCTCTTCGTACAGGGTGGTCGTGTCCTCGACACGCCTGACTACAAGCTCATGACCGCACTCCGTGAGATCGCTAAGGTCCACGACGGTGACTTCCGCCTGACCGCTAACCAGAACCTCATCATCGCGAACATCTCCAGCTGGAGCCGTGCAGAGATCGAGCGTCTCATCAAGCACTACGGTCTTGATAAGGCTGGTCTCGAGTCAGGCCTCCGCCGTAGCTCGATCGCATGTGTAGCTCTCCCGACCTGTTCTCTCGCCCTCACAGAGGCTGAGCGTTACCTCCCTACTGTGATCACAGAACTAGAGGAAGTGCTCGAAGAAGCAGGCATCCGCCACGACGACATCGTCATCCGTATGACCGGATGTCCTAATGGCTGTGGACGCCCATTCCTCGCAGAGATCGGATTCGTAGGACGTGCTCCTGGTAAGTATAATGTCTACCTCGGTGGTGGCTTTGCCGGTGATCGTCTCAGCAAGCTTTACCGTGAGGCACACCCAGAGGATCAGCTCGTCGAACTCCTCACTCCTATCATCAAGGATTACGCAGCTAATCGTGAAGAAGGAGAGAAGTTCGGTAACTTCGTCATCCGTGCTGGATACGTCGAGGCTACTACCAACGGACCTGATTTCCACCTCAACATCAAGCCTGACGCATTTGCGTAAGGCTCCCAAGGCGAGAGGCTCCTCTCGCCTTCTGAATCTCTGATTCACCTTAGCGGACATTCACTGTCCGCTTCCTTTTCTACACTCGCGGCTCCTGCCGCATCCTATAACTCGCACTTTCACATCCTTTCTCAATGTCCGCTGTTATTACAGACACAGAACTCGCTGAACTTAATGCACGCTTTGCTGACCTAAGCGCAGGCGAACGCATTGCGCTCATTTACGAGCGATTTGGACTCTTAGCGGTCTCATCTACCAGCTTTGGCCTACAAGCGGCAGTCATGCTCAAGCTGATCTCAGAGAATGCACCAAAGATGCCTGTCGTCTTTGTCGATACAGGATATAACTTCCCTGAGACATACCGCTACATCGACACGCTCACCGAGCAACTCCCGCTCAATCTCCGCTACTATGCCCCTCTCCACTCTGCTGCCCAACAAGAAGCCCGCTGGGGCAAGCTCTGGGAACAGGGCGCTGAAGGCCTAGAGCAATATGCTAAGATGAACAAGGTCGAGCCAATGAACAGAGCGCTCAAGGATCTGGGTGCTAATGTATGGCTCAGCGGTCTTCGCCGTAGTCAATCTAAGTCGAGAGCCGATCGCCCCTTCTTAGAAGTACAGGGCAATAAGCTCAAGGTCTACCCGATCCTCGACTGGCCAGACGTCCAAGTAGAACACTTCATCCGTAAGAATGAGCTCCCAACCCATCCTCTCCAATCACAAGGATATGTCACCATGGGAGACTGGCATTCTACCAAACCGCTCGAAGAAGGCATGACCGCAGAAGAAACCAGATTCGGCGGCCAAAAATATGAATGCGGTCTACATTACGAGATCTGACCAGCATGCC
>WTJZ01000222.1:3472-6643 GCA_011524615.1 Akkermansiaceae bacterium
TTACACTGAGCTTCCCAAGAAATCACTGCAAATATCAGTAACTTCAAAACCTCTCCTCAACCCCTAAAAAACTTAGCGCCTTCGTGTCTTAGCGGTTCATCTCAAGTCAACGACCTCCGTGGTAATATTCCAACCACGGATTCCAGCCTTTTACTGAATACGCTTGAGGGCTGGGAGCCCTTGCTGCATCAGGGCTCTATCCACCATATCACAGGACTGAGCGTCAAGGTACATCACGTAGGGAGACTCTGAGAGCTTCAGGGCATGGATGCCATCCTTCACCGAGGCAAACCCTGTCTCTAGGTCCGCCATCTTTGTAATCGGCACCCCATTCACCTCCTGTACGAGGCAGTTACGAATCTGCTCATACCCCACCGTCGTTTGGCTCGGAATCACTCCAGTGATGATCACCGCCTCCTCGAACTGATCTGTGTATTCATCCGTCTGATAATAGATATCGAGCAAGTTCAGCGGCGCCTGGCTGGCCCAATTAGATCCATACGCCTGTAGATACTTCTGAGTTAACTGCTGGAAGATCACTCCCCCCTTGAGTAAATATTGAGGTCCTCCCTCCGGGAACTCCGCAGGGATGAGCCCAGGATTATTCGCTCGTAGCTCGGTAGAGATATTCTGCACTTCCCCATCTCGCTTGATCACAAGCTCGATGGCATCGCCAACCGTCTTACGACCTCGGATCAGGTGGCTCCAACTCAGCTTACCGTAGACCTCGTCATCATAGTTCGCATTGAGATCGAGATCGTATCCATCGACTGAGAGGAGAACATCTCCGACCTGCAGACCACAGTCCTGCGCGGCCGTATCCTCTGCGACCCGGGTAATGTAGATCCCATTCTCTCCTTCATCGAGCTTTAACCATTGCCTAAAGCTCTCGTCATCCACCGTCGCGCCTCCGATCCCTAAGGTCGGGAAGCCTACATAATCGCCATCTGCAGCATCATCGAGGAAGTGCTGAATGATCTGAGAGGCGAGCACCTCACTAATCTGTTCCTCGGAATTATAACTCGTTAAGAGTCCCGCTAATTGACCATTCGATAAGATCGGCACCGTATAGCTATTCGATGAACTCTGGAGTGACCCCTTGAGCAAGTAACTAAAGAAGTACTGACTCCCCGAGTACGAGGACACGACATCGACCGCATAGATCGCCGTCTCCGTCACGGTTGTCTGACCATTATCCTCTAGCTGCCAGGTCTCCACGCGATCCTTGATCTTGAGCTCAGGAGCCAGCGCCAGCGGCGTCAACTCAGCAAGGAAGGTCTCCTCCTCTACCGCTGGCTCTAGGAGCGCCAAGTTAGCCCCGCGATCGATCGCCACGACCTGCGCTGGGACCTTCTCCGAGCCATCCGCTGACTCGAGTTCTAGATACACATGGTGCGCCACCATTTCACTAGTAGTCAATACACGCCCCCCTTCTAAGAGTGCGCCTAATCCATTGCGCTGGGTCGCTTGCTTCCGATCCCAAGGCTGGGTCTCACTATACTCCTGTAAGGTCGCATTGATTCGCACAAAGCCATTCGGCTCTACCTGCTCAACACAACTCACCATGAAGCATCCAACAACCGCGAGTAAGAATAAATATAGAGTACGCATAATTTGACTTTAGAGGTTTGAGATTTGGCTGATACCGAGTTTAGCAGAGATTCTCTCCGAGGCTGCGCTCAGCTCCGCAGACGGAAGAATGAGAGGCTTCTTAGAGCCCTCGAAGCAGATTTCTACATACTCAGGAAGCTCCTCCTGACTCAGTAGCTCCGCTAACTGTTTTAAGCTCGTGATGTCTACCCCATTCACGGAGGACACGACTAGCCCCGCCAATCCCTTGTGATTAGTCGTTAACTGATCATCAAACACTTGGGTCAAGACCACCAAGTCCTCGCGAGTCTTAAAGATCCCCTCCTCGATATAGTTGTTAAAGAGCCTCCTCGCTGAAATATTGGAGATCTTATAGGTCGCATAGAGATTATAATCCAGAGGCTGGAAGAGTAAGCCCGCCGTAAAGTAGTAACGAGGCTTCACATCATAAGACAGTGCAAACACGCGCGAGGCAGGAAAAGGAACCAGCGTGATCGACTCCGTATGTAACTGACCATCACGTAGGTAACTTAGCTCCACTTGATCTCCCGCGAACTTTCGCTCTACGATCTCATCAAGAAGTACCTTCTCTCCCGCGATCTCAATATTTCCTGCATTATCGATCACCTTTCCGTCGATCTTCACGAGCACGTCACCACGCTCTAACACACCATCACACGGCCCCTCGAGAGTCACATCTGAGACCAACACCCCTGGTGCATCACTCGGTAGGCCCAGTGCCTTTTTCATCGCAGGGTTAAAGAGCGCAAAGCGGCTCGCCCCCAGATCCACATACTGGTCATATGAGCCATCTTCCACATCCTTCATGAAGCGCTCGATCACTGGCACCGGGATCATATATCCCGTATTATCTGCACTACGCAGCCCCTGAAAGGCGACCCCCACAACCTCATCACCCTGCAATACCGGACCGCCAGAGTTGCCCGGGTTGATCGCTGCATCTACCTGCACGATGAGGTGCATATCGAGCTGACTATGCGCATATCCACGGAAGTCGATTCGAGAGACTACCCCGCGCGTCACTGAGAGTCGATTACCTCCCACAGGATACCCCACCGCCTTGACCTCACTCTCTAGTAAGGGTACATCTGATGCGATGGGTAAGTACGGCAGCCCCTCAAAGGCGCTGAAATCTTCTACCTCGAGCAGCGCCAGATCACAGTCATGTGCTACGTGCAAGATCCGAGCTGGATACTTCACATCTGACCCTCGCTTATTAATGATGATCCGGCGCGCATTAGAGACTACGTGCGCATTCGTCAGGAATCGATTCTCCCCCACGAGGAATCCCGTTCCAATTCCTCCGCCAAATCTCCCCGCCGTCCAAGGCTGCTGGTAATCAAACACCTGCGTAGAACACTCTATCCTCACCACAGATGAATAGATCTCCGTATTAGTAAGTGTTCCCCCCTCAGACAAGGATTGAGAAAAAACGGGCAATCCCCATATTAAACTAAAAAATAAAACAAACTGCTTCAAATCCATCATAAAAACTTAGCGTTACCATACCCTATTCTCGTTTCCTCCTCTGTCAATCTTCCTTCATAAAGGATATTCTGA